>JBGXMX010000132.1:0-3997 GCA_041809245.1 Glaesserella sp. | reverse complement strand
GACCTTACGAACAAGATGGTCTTTGGGAACAAGTTGCTCAAGACTTATCATCTCGAGTTCATATTGGGGAGAGGCGGTATTTTTAAGCATAGGCATTTCCTTTTTTCGATATGCCTATTAGATCAAACCTCTAGAGAGATGTCTAGAGGTTTGTCAGCGGTCTGAAGCAGCCAATAGGCTGCTTTTTTATGTTCTACTATTTTTTCTTCGGTGCAATAACCATCACTACTTGGCGACCTTCTAATTTACCCGGAGCGGATTCTACCATAGCAATTTCTGCAGTATCTTGTTTCACACGCTCTAACACGTCTAAGCCGATTTCTTGGTGAGCCATTTCACGCCCACGATAGCGAACTGTAATTTTAACTTTATCGCCATCTTCTAAGAAACGTACGATACTACGTAGTTTAACTTGGTAGTCGCCTTCGTCTGTACCCGGACGGAATTTAATTTCCTTCACTTGTACAACTTTCTGCTTTTTCTTCTGCTCTTTGGCAGCTTTTTCTTTTTCGTAGATGAACTTACCGTAGTTCATAATACGACAAACCGGCGGTTCAGCATTCGGGCTAATTTCAACTAAGTCTAACTCAGCTTCTTCCGCTTTTGCTAATGCTTCTTGAATTGATACGATACCAAGTTGTTCACCGTTTTGGTCGGTTAAACGAACTTCTTTTACGCGAATTTCATCGTTAAGGCGATGTGCGCGATTTGTCTGAACACGTTTTACGGGTTTAATAGTATTATTCCTCTTGTAAATTTATCTTAAGATCATACCGCTTGCAGAAGATATGATTTGTTGCTTATCACACCCCACCTGAGCAGGGCAAAACGGGCGAGATTTTACTCATTTTTCAGCAATGGAGCAAGAAGTTTTTCTGCGTTTGTCCAAAGCGTATAGAGCGTATAGAGCGTATTTTACACGCCCAGGTTGCTGACAAACCATCCGTAAATCCATTGAACAATGATGGCGCTCGTTTGTAACGAGTGCCTTTTGTCACATTTGATAATGTGTTTCAGCACACGTTAAAAACGTGCGCTATCGGAGTGGCTTCCCTTACAACACAAGTAAAAAATAGAATAAGCGGTTTGATTGTCGTAAAAATTTGCAAAATTTCTAAGATAACCGACCGCTTGCTTTCTCTTAATAGATTTTACAAAGAAAACTACGCTTCCCCAAGTAACTTCAACTCACGTCCACGTACTTGTTTTTTGAGCATTTCGACAAACTCTTCCACTTTGTAAGTACCTAAATCCGCACCTTTGCGAGTACGCACAGACACTTTGCCTTCGGCGATTTCTTTATCACCACAAACAAGCATATATGGCACACGGCGTAAGGTGTGTTCACGTACTTTGAAGCCCACTTTTTCGTTGCGTAAATCCGCTTTCACACGCAAGCCAGCGTCAGAAAGTTGTTTCACCACTTGTTGAACGTACTCTGCTTGGCTGTCAGTAATGTTCATCACCACCGCTTGGGTTGGGGCTAACCACGCTGGGAAGAAGCCTGCGTATTCTTCGGTGATAATGCCGATGAAACGCTCGATTGAGCCTAAAATCGCACGGTGGATCATCACTGGCGTTTTACGGTCGTTATCTTCCGCCACATAAGAGGCACTTAAACGCTCTGGTAAGAAGAAGTCTAACTGGATCGTACCGCATTGCCATTCACGATCTAAACAGTCACGCAAGGCAAACTCAATTTTCGGGCCATAGAATGCACCTTCGCCTTCTTGAATTTCAAAGGCTAAGCCGTTAGCCGTTAATGCAGCCGCTAAGTCTGCTTCGGCTTTGTTCCACATTTCATCTGTACCGATACTGTTTGCCGGGCGAGTTGAAAGCTTCACTTGAATATTTTCAAAACCGAAAGTGCTGTAAATGTCATACACCATTTTAATACACGATGTCACTTCGCTTTCTACTTGTTCCGGCATACAGAAAATATGGGCGTCATCTTGGGTAAAGCCACGCACACGCATTAAACCGTGTAATGAACCGGACGGCTCGTTACGGTGGCAAGAACCAAATTCCGCCATACGCAACGGTAAATCACGGTATGATTTTAAGCCTTGATTGAAGATCTGAATGTGACCCGGGCAGTTCATCGGTTTAATCGCATATTCACGGTTTTCCGATTGTGTGGTGAACATTAAATCACCATAGTTTTGCCAGTGACCGGTTTTTTCCCATAACACACGATCCATCATAAACGGACCTTTCACTTCTTGGTAATCGTACTGTTTTAACTTAGTACGCACGAAAGTTTCCAGCTCACGGAAAATCGTCCAACCGTCGTTGTGCCAGAACACCATACCCGGTGCTTCTTCTTGCATATGGTATAAATCTAACGCTTTACCGATTTTACGGTGGTCACGTTTTGCCGCTTCTTCTAAACGGTGTAAATAGTCGGCAAGTTGTTTTTTATCCGCCCACGCCGTACCGTAAATACGTTGCAACATTTTATTCTTGCTGTCGCCACGCCAGTATGCGCCCGCCACTTTTTGTAATTTGAAGTGATGGCAAAAACGCATATTCGGCACGTGTGGACCACGACACATATCAATATATTCTTCGTGATGATAAAGTGCCGGACGATCATCTTTACTGATATTTTCGTCCAAAATTGCCATTTTGTACAACTCGCCACGGCTTTCAAACGTATCTCTCGCTTCCTGCCAGCTCACACGTTTTTTCACCACATCGTAATTGGTTTTCGCCAGTTCCAACATACGAGCTTCAAGTGCATCAAGATCTTCCTGCGTTAAAGAGCGGTCTAAATCAATGTCATAATAGAAACCGTTGTCAATTGTCGGACCGATCGCCATTTTCACGTTCGGGAAAAGTTGTTTGATTGCGTGACCCAGTAAGTGTGCCGTAGAGTGACGGATGATCTCTAAACCGTCTTCATCTTTTGCGGTAATAATTTCAAGAGTAGCATCTTCGCTGATAATGTCAGAAGCATCACGGCGTTCACCGTTTACACGCCCTGCGATTGTTGCTTTAGCAAGACCTGCACCGATACTTTGAGCAACTTCCATTACGGAAACGGGATTGTCGAATTGGCGTTGTGAGCCATCAGGTAAAGTAATAATTGGCATTGTTAATCCTTATACAGTGGTAACCCATACGAAAGGTTACTTGTTGGTTTAAATAAAATTCGTAAATTTTTCAAAACAAAAGACCGCTTGCAAGCGGTCAGTTTTTCAAAATTTTTTGCAAGTTGCTTTACTCGCCCTCACAAACGGGCGGACGAAAAAGCGAGCGTATTTTAACACAACTCAAATAAAAAAGGCTATGGTTCAATTTTTATCGTTGTGAAATAGGAAAGATCATAACTTGGAACGAACGGCGTCATTGGCCCACCCGTTCCGTAAGATCCACCTGTTGCAGAAACTTGTACTTCACCCGTTTTATTCGGCGTGCCATATACAATAAAACCTTTTACACAGTGATTCTTATGCTGGGTATACTCAGGTTCAGGCAGTTTATAATATTCAGTTTGTATAATTTGCAAGCCAGCATCTGCCGTAATACTCAAATGACAGCTTAAAGGTCCAAAATCCAAAAACCGCACTTCTGCCATATAAGGCACATTCAGTTTCGCATTGGGTAAGGTTTGTGGTGTGACTTCGATGTTATAAGTGCAGGCGGAAAGCACCAGCGCTAGGCCACTGATGACGATTTTTTTCATTATTGATACGCTCACAGAAGGGGGAAATTGAGAGGAATTTTACCAATAATAATGTGATTTGTATCAAAAAATTTCATTTACTAGTTTGACTTAAAGCTTGATATGACCCCCGATGGCGCACGTTTCTAACGTGTGCCGCATATTTCTCATCAAATTTCACACTAGGCACTCGTTACATAACGAGCGCCATCATGGTTCAATTATTTTATGAATGATTTGTCATTTGTCTCAGACCGCTGTAAGTAGTCAGTTTTTCAAAATTTTTTGCAAGTTGCTTTACTCGCCCTCACAATCGGGCGGACGAAAAAG
>JBGXMX010000131.1:0-5422 GCA_041809245.1 Glaesserella sp. | reverse complement strand
ATTCTATTGCTTTACGCCCCGCTTCAACATCAGCTAGTCGAGGTGAGATCGGATTTATTTCCATTGCAATATGATCAGAATCAATCACAACTTGCACAATATCACGGTTAAAAGAACGCAGTGTTGATTTACCGGCACCATTCGTACCGCAATAAAAAATCGCTTTAGGCTTGTTTTGCATATAACACCACCTGCTTTGAACCGTCAGGATAATGTTCAACTAAGTTTCCGTCTTTATCTGCAAAAGTCAGAACTTCGTGTTTCTTCTTCTCATTCATCCAAGCGGAAAATAACAGCTGTAACTCTTTTTGCTGATTTTTGATTTGTTGTCTTTTTTCGCTTGTCATTGCTGTCCCCTAAGTTATAGATAGGGCGAATGAAATTCACCCAAACTATTAACGTAACTTCAACGTCACCAATCCAATTAACACTAACATTAAGGTAATGATCCAGAAACGCACGATAACGCGTGGCTCTGGCCAGCCTTTAAGTTCAAAATGGTGGTGAATAGGTGCCATACGGAAAATACGTTTTTGGCGAAGTTTGTACGAGCCGACTTGTAAAATAACCGATAAGGCTTCAACCACAAAGACACCGCCCATCACCACTAATAATAATTCTTGGCGAACTAACACGGCAATCACGCCCAATGCACCGCCAAGTGACAATGAACCAACGTCACCCATAAAGACTTGTGCAGGGTAAGTGTTAAACCATAAGAAACCTAAGCCGGCACCAACAATTGCGGTACAAAGGATCACAAGCTCGCCGGCATTAGAGATAAAAGGAATATGTAAGTATTGTGCAAAATTATAGTTCCCCGTTGCCCACGCAATTAATGCAAATGCCCCTGCAACCATAATAATCGGCACGATTGCCAAACCGTCTAAGCCGTCGGTTAAATTCACCGCATTACTGGTACCGACAATCACAAAATAGGCGAGAACAATATAGAATAAGCCAAGCTGTGGCATCACATCTTTAAAGAAAGGAACAACTAACTGGGTGGCAGCGGTATCTTTACCAATCGCATACATACCAAACGCAGACACTAAGGCGATCACCGATAACCAAAAATATTTCCAACGGGCAATCAAGCCATCGGTATTTTTACGGGCGATTTTCCAATAATCATCAACAAAACCGACAACGCCATAACCAAACAGGATAAACAACACAAACCAGACATAAGGGTTACGCAGATCCGCCCATAACAACGTACTCACACCGATAGCGAATAAAATCATAATACCGCCCATCGTTGGCGTGCCCCGTTTTTTGTAGTGGCTTTCAGGACCATCGTGGCGAACTTCCTGTCCGAATTTGAGAATTTGTAAACGGCGAATGACCGTCGGTCCAATCCATAAGCCGATAATTAACGCTGTCAATAACGCCATAATGGAACGGAAAGTAATGTACGACACCACGTTAAACGCTGTGTTATATTGCACCAGATATTCAGCGAGCCACACTAACATAAGCTAATCCTTAAAAAGAAATATCAAAAGAACGACATAAGGAAGCAATTATTTCTTCCATTTTTTGGCTACGAGAGCCTTTTGCTAATAATACAAGCGGTTGGTTTTGCTCGATTTTTTGCAAAATAATCGGAAGCAAAAACGCCGCCATTGCGGTTTTGTCATTAAAGTGGTGAGCTGAATTACCGCTAATCACCTCACTCTCTTTGCCGAAGCTGACCACTAAATCTAACTTCGCCTGTTTAACGAAATCGGCAACTTCTTGGTGGCAAGCTGGGCTGTCTTTGCCAAGCTCCGCCATATCTCCCACCACAAAAATGCGGAAAGCGGGATACTGTTTTAACACCGACACCGCAGATTTCATTGAGTCCACGTTCGCATTATAACTGTCATCAATAAACAACACATTGTCTTTAATTTCAATCGGATACAAACGCCCTTTAACCGCTGAACGCTGTTCTAACCCAGCTTTAACCGCCGTTAAATCCGCCCCGACTGCCATTGCCAATGCCGTTGCTGCTAACGCATTACTTACATTATGCTCACCCAAATAAGGTAGATTGATCTCAATTTCGCCCTGTGGGGTATGCAAAGTAAAGCGTGAACCATTGAGATGTAGTTCAACATTTTCCGCCCAGAAATCTGCATAACTGTCTTTATCTTCGCCTGTGTAGCAGAAGGATTGTAGCTCGTGATCGCCAATCTCTTTTTGCCATTCAGGGTAGTAATGGGCTAAATTCACAATCGCTTTACCGCCCGCTTTCAAGCCTCGATAAATTTCGCCTTTCGCTTGAGCCACACCAGCCAATGAACCAAAGCCCTCAAGGTGAGCGGATGCTACGTTATTCACTAAACAAGCATCAGGCTGTGCAATTTCGGTGGTGTAAGCAATTTCGCCGATATGGTTCGCCCCCAGTTCAACCACGGCAAATTTATGTTCAGGGGTTAAACGTAATAGGGTTAATGGCACACCTAAATCATTGTTTAAATTACCAAAGGTATAAAGCACCTGATCTTCACAAGCGGTTACTTTTTGCAAAATTTTTGCGGTCATTTCTTTGACGGTGGTTTTGCCCGAAGAACCTGTCATTGCTACGGTTTTAGGGTTAATTTCCGCTTTCAGCCATTTCGCCAACTGCCCTAACGCCAAGCGAGTATCTTCCACAATAATTTGCGGCACATTCACCGCCAATTCACGCTCAACGACTAACGCAACACAGCCTTGTTCAATCGCTTTTTCCACATAATCGTGGGCATCAAATTTTTCGCCTTTTAATGCAAAAAATAAGCCTTTTTCAACCGCTTGACGGGTGTCTGTACTGATGTTTTCAACAATAATCTCGCCACTACCAAGTAGTTTAGCGTTTAGGGTTTGAGCAAGTTGTTGGGTGGTTTGTTTTATCATTTATTACCTTATTTTTATTAACCCACCATACTAGATATGGTTCGGTAGAAATTAAAGGCATAGTTCATGCCGTAGGTCATTACCATCATAATAGCGACAATATTAATGACAAAAAAGAACATGACGACTTTAGCATTTCCTTCTTGCCACAATAGTTTCACCGTTTGCCAAAAACTAAGCGGCGCACTGACTTCTATATTCTGCAATTCTTGCAAAGCTTTTAGTGCTTTCTTCGCAAATGAAACGATATTCACCGCCATAGCACTGATTGCAATAAAGAGTGATCCTAAAGAAAACAACATCATGCCTACTTTTTCAAGGCTCCAATTTGGATTCTCTAATTCTGGCAATCCAAAAAGCGCCAAAGCAAGAAAAAGTACCGTTGGAGTAAGATTCCTCAAAAATCCTAAATAATCATCACCTAATTTAAAAATAAAGGCAGTAATCGTAATTCTTTGTTTATTCATCGATCCCTAGCCAAGAAATTTTTTCGCCCACTCTTGATCCGAAAAGTGATATTTCTTCGTGCCGATAATTTGGTAATCCTCGTGTCCTTTACCGGCAATTAAAATCACATCTTTTGGTTCGGCCTGAGCAATCGCTTGTTCAATCGCATATTGACGAATATGCATAGATTGCACCGCTTTTGGCTTGCGGAAGCCTTTCATAATATCGTTAAAAATCACATCAGGATCTTCGGTGCGTGGGTTGTCATCGGTTACAATCACTCTGTCTGCTAACTGTTCGGCAATGCGAGCCATTAACGGGCGTTTACCGGTATCACGGTCGCCACCACAACCAAAGACACACCATAATTCGCCTTCGCAATGCAAACGAGCGGCATCTAAGGCTTTTTCTAAGGCATCAGGCGTATGAGCATAATCAACAATCACCATCGGGCTTTCTTCAGGATTTTCTTCGCTGATCAAGCACTCCATACGTCCGCATACACCGTTTAAGAGCGGTGCGGTTTCGATTAATTTTTGCAAATCGTAGCCCAAAGCCAATAGACCGGCGAAAGCGGTTAATAAGTTGCTGACATTAAATGCCCCGATTAAACGGCTTTTGAGTTCGCCGTTGCCCCAACTACTTTCAAATTCGATAGTCGCACCTTGTAGGGTAAATTGCACCGTTTTCGCTTTGATCCAACGGGCTTGTTGCGGTTGGAACTGGCTGTCAGTGCTGACAGCGACAGCTTTAGGCAATTTTGCCAGCCATTCACGCCCGATTTCATCATCAGCATTAATCACTTGTTGTTTTGATGAAAGCTCGCCAAATAAGCGGAATTTCGCTTGGGCGTACTCTTCCATTGTGTTGTGATAATCAAGGTGATCACGGCTTAAGTTAGTGAAAATCGCCAAGTCAAAGGCGAGAGCTTCGGCACGATATTGAGCCAAACCGTGAGAAGAGACTTCCATTGCACAGAAGTCCGCCCCCAATTCGACAAAGTTCGCAAGGTTGCGTTGAATTTCAACGGCAGAACCTGTGGTGTTTACCGCTTCTTGGACTTGTCCGTATAGCCCGTTGCCGATGGTGCCCATCACTGCTGATTTGCCGCCAAGCAAGTTTCGCCATTGTGCAAAAAGCTGTGCCGTAGTGGTTTTGCCGTTAGTGCCTGTAATGCCGACAAGGGTTAATTTTTCTGACGGATTACCATAGAACGCACCTGCAATCGCTGAAAGCTGTTTCGGTAAATTTGGTACTTCCAGTACACAAGCGGTCGAATTTACAAATTTTTCTGCAAATCTCACCACTTGTACATCATCGTCCGCTTCGGCTAAAACTAAAGCAGCACCTTGTTCAATCGCTTTTTCAATAAACTGACGACCGTCGACTTGATGTCCTTTTAACGCCACAAACAGATCGCCTTGCCCGACTTGACGGCTGTCCAAGGTCATTTGGTTCAATTCTTTTAATTCTCCCTAATGGTTAAGTTCAGGAAAAAAGGAAAGTAAACGCTTCATTATTGCCTCTTAGTTCGTCGAATTTGTTTTCATCTCTCTCACTGCACTTTTGGTATCTTCAGTAAGATTATCCGGTTTAATGTTTCTTGCTTTTAAAGTATGTCCCATAATGCTTGAGAACAGTGGTGCAGATACCGCACCGCCATAGTAAACCCCCGCTTTCGGCTCATTGATTAAGACCACTAAAGCAAATCGCGGATCACTTGCCGGGGCAATTCCGGCAGTATAAGCAATATATTTTTCAACATATTGACCTTTTTCAAGTTTACGTGCCGTACCCGTTTTAATTGCTACACGATAACCGTCAACGGCGGCTCTTGCACCACCCTCGCCTTTAGCAGCAACACTTTCCATCATCTGTACCACTTCTCGGGTAATTTTTTCCGGAAGTACCCGCTCACCGATAACCGGCGGATCGACTTTCGTAATAGAAAGCGGGCGATAAATTCCGAAACTGCCTAATGTTGCATAAGCACGTGCAAGCTGTAGCGGGGTTACGTTCAACCCATAGCCGTATGCCATCGTTGCACGTTCAATGTCCGCCCAGCGTTTACGATCACCGTTGGTACCTCGTT
>JBGXMX010000130.1:0-18830 GCA_041809245.1 Glaesserella sp. | reverse complement strand
TGGAAAATATTGAGCTAAAAGACGATGGATTGTCTTGCCCTGATTACAGCTTTTACCTTGCCGAGCAGTTGATTTTTATCGACCACCAACAGCAACAAGCTACCTTGCATACCTTCTGTTTTGCTCCCAAAGAGCAGCAAAATCTTACTGAACAAGCGGTAAGATTTGCCGAAAAATTAACAAACAATGTCGGGAAAGATCTCGATCTTGAGGTGAAATCCGCTTCAACCGACGTTCAAGTAAATTTAGACGATGAGCCGTTTAAAGACATTGTCCGCCGGCTTAAATATCATATTCACATCGGCGATGTGTTCCAAATCGTGCCATCTCGCCGTTTCAGCTTGCCTTGCCCGAATACCCTTGCGAGCTATCGCCAACTAAAAGCGAATAACCCAAGTCCGTATATGTTCTTTATGCAAGGGGAAAATTTCACGCTGTTTGGTGCTTCCCCTGAAAGTGCGTTGAAATATTCACAACACAACCGCCAATTAGAAATTTATCCGATTGCCGGTTCACGTCCACGTGGGTTTGATGAGCAAGGTAACATTGATTTAGAGCTGGATTCACGCCTTGAGCTTGAACTGCGTTTGGATCAAAAAGAGCTAGCGGAACATTTGATGTTGGTGGATTTAGCCCGAAATGATGTGGCTAGGGTGTCCGTTTCCGGTTCTCGCCGTGTTGCTGATTTGATGCAGATCGACCGCTATTCACACATTATGCACTTAGTTTCACGTGTGATCGGTACACTTCGCCCCGATCTTGATGCCCTACACGCTTACCAAGCCTGTATGAATATGGGAACGCTGACGGGCGCACCGAAAATCAAGGCAATGCAACTGATTTACCAGTTTGAACAACAAAAACGCCATAGTTACGGCGGGGCTGTCGGCTATTTAACCTCTGACGGCAATTTGGATAGTTGTATTGTGATTCGTTCCGCTTTTGTGCAAAACGGTACGGCTTATGTGCAAGCCGGCTGTGGCGAAGTGTTGGATTCTGATCCGCAATTAGAAGCCGATGAAACCCGCCATAAAGCCAAAGCGGTGTTAAAAGCGATTACTCAAGTGAATCAGTAGGAGATCAAAATGGCACATATTCTTTTCGTTGATAATTTCGATTCCTTTACCTACAACTTGGTCGATCAGTTCCGTCAGCTTGGGCATTCAGTCACGATTTTTCGCAATGACTATCCGTTGCAAGCCTTTTTACAGAAAGCGTTAACAACTGAAGATTGTATTGTGGCATTGTCTCCCGGCCCGGGTAATCCGCAGGAAGCAGGTAATTTACTGGCAATTATCAGAGAGCTGAAAGGCAAAGTGCCGATGATTGGGATCTGTTTAGGACACCAAGCGATTATTGAAGCCTTAGGCGGTGATGTCGTCCATACGGGGCAAGTCCTTCACGGTAAAGTATCAAAAATCGAACACGATAACCAAGCGATGTTTGCAGGACTCAATAATCCGATGCCAGTGGCACGTTACCATTCGTTGATGGGTGATAATTTACCTGATGAGTTAGAAGTGAATGCTCGTTTCGGCGACATTGTGATGGCAATTCGTCATAAACATTTACCGATTTGTGGTTTTCAATTTCACCCTGAATCGATCTTGACGGTAGAAGGCACAAAACTGCTGAAACAGTCGGTGGAATGGCTTCTAACATAGTCTCTAGATGGCGCTCGTTTGTAACCACAACTGTTCGAAACATGGAAATGCTAATATTTTCAATAAGTTAGATTAACAATCTGCTTGTTTTTTATCCAAAATAAGATTTTGATTAAAATCCCAATATATACAAATAACTCGGAATTGTGACTTTTTGAGAAGATTATAATAAAAAATCTCAAATTTAATTGTCTATGTTAGGGTTTTGAAGCATTTTATAAATTGCAAATGATAAAGAAATCTTCACAAATACAAATTTAATCTAATTAAATCAATATGTTACAATGTTTCGAACAGTTGTGGTTTGTAACGAGTGCCTTTTGTCATGTTTGATGATGTGTTTCGGCACACGTTAAAAACGTGCGCTATCGAAAGACAAATAAGTGTATATTTAGGTTTGTCATCAGTCTGACACGCTTGTGTCAATACAAGCGGTCTGTTTGTTAAATTTTTTTGCAAAAAGGCAACATTTCTTTGATTTAAGCCAATTATTTGATAGTCTGCACGCCATTTTATACAAAGAGAAAAAACCATGACTGAAAAAACCTTTATTACGGGTAAAGATGCCGCCCTTGAAGAGAGTATCGAGAAATTCCAAACGAAATTGAAAAATTTAGGCTTTAACATTGAAGAAGCTTCGTGGCTCAACCCTGTGCCAAATGTATGGTCGGTGCATATTCGTGATGCAGACTGCCCACAATGTTTCTCAAACGGTAAAGGGGCAAGCAAAAAAGCGGCGTTAGCGTCTGCATTAGGGGAGTATTTTGAACGTTTATCGACCAACTATTTCTGGGCGGATTTCTATTTAGGCAAAGAGATTGCCGAAGGCAAATTTGTTCACTATCCAAGTGAAAAATGGTTTGAAATCGAAGATGAAGAAACTCTGCCAAAAGGCATTTTAGATCCATTCTTACGTAACTACTTTGACCCTCATGGTGATTTAACCCCTGATTTATTGATCGATTTACAATCAGGCAATGCCGATCGTGGTATCGTGGCTTTACCTTACACCCGTCAATCCGACGGTCAAACGGTCTATATTCCGCAAAGTATCATCGGTAACTTATTCGTATCGAATGGTATGTCTGCGGGTAACACCAAAAACGAAGCCCGTGTACAAGGCTTATCGGAAGTGTTTGAGCGTTTTGTGAAAAACCGCATTATCACTGAAGCAATCAGCCTGCCTGAAATTCCGCAAAGTGTGATTGACTGCTACCCGACAATCAAAGCCTCTATCGAAAAATTAGAACAAGAAGGTTTCCCGATCCTCTGCTACGATGCGTCATTAGGCGGTGAGTTCCCTGTGATTTGTGTGATTTTACTCAATCCAAACAACGGCACTTGCTTTGCCTCTTTCGGTGCACACCCGAATTTCCAAGTGGCGTTTGAGCGTACCGTAACCGAATTATTACAAGGTCGTAGCTTGAAAGATTTAGATGTTTTCGCACCACCTTCATTTAATAATGAAGATGTGGCAGATCACGCTAACCTTGAAACTCACTTCATTGACTCAAGCGGTTTGATTTCGTGGGATCTTTTCAAATCTGAAGCGGATTATGATTTTGCTCACTGGGATTTTTCAGGCACGACAGAACAAGAGTTTGCCAACTTAATGGCAATTTTCAATAAGCATAAACAAGAAGTCTATATTATGGATTACGAACATTTAGGCGTTTACGCTTGCCGTATTCTTGCTCCTGGTATGTCAAATATCTATCCGTCAGACGACTTGATTTATGCGAACAATAATATGGGAATGGAATGGCGTGAGATTTTGCTCGACTTGCCATATTTCCACCACGATCAAGAAACCTACCAAGAGTTACTGGACGAGTTGGACGAACAAAGTATTGACGATATGACCCGTGTGCGTGAGTTTATCGGCGTAGTGGCAGAAAAAGGCTCAGCCTTACAGACCTTGCGTATCGGCGAATTAAAATCAATGTTACACCTTGCTTTAGGCAACCTTGAAGAAGCGTTAGATTGGGCAAACTGGACAGCGAATATGAATGCCTCCATCTTCTCAGCAGAACGCAATAACTACTACCGCTGTTTAATTAGCTCTATCGAATTATTCTTAGATGAAGAACGTGAACCAGAACAATATCGTATGGTATTTAACAAAATGTACGGCAAAGAAGCGGTGGACTTTGCGTGGTCTGCGGTACAAGGTGGTAACCCGTTCCACGGCTTAAGTGGTTCAGATGAAAGCCTTGAAAATATGCAGGCTCATCAAAAATTGTTGGCGGCTTACCGTAAATTGCAACAGGTGAAATAGCAAACAAGCGGTGTGAATTTGTAAATTTTTTGCAAAATCACACCGCTTGCATTTTAAACAAAACACCCTGATTTTCGTGACATTATTCGCATAACGATAAAATACTTTCTTTTCACTTTAACAAAAACTTTACAAACAAGTTTTTTTGCGATACTAATTAACTACTTCTCACAACATTACATGGAGACATTTCTATGCAAACAACTTTTACCCGTTCTTTATTAGCCAGTGCGATTGCGCTTGGTCTTTCCGTTTCTGCTTTTGCAGCGAAAGTGCCTGAAGGCACTGTGCTTGCAGAGAAGCAAGAAGTCATTATTAACAACAGCTCGGAACCATCCAGTTTTGACCCGCATAAAACGGAAGGCGTGCCGGAAGCTCAAGTTTCATACCAATTACTTGAAGGTTTAGTGACTAAAGATTCAGCGGGTGAAGTGATTCCGGGTATGGCGGAAACATGGAAAAACTCGGATGATTTCAAAACATGGACATTCAATTTACGTAAAGATGCAAAATGGTCAAACGGCGATCCGGTTACCGCACACGATTTTGAATTCTCTCTTAAACGTTTAGGCGATCCGAAAACCGCATCACCTTATGCGAGCTACTTAAACTATCTTCAAGTTGAAAATGCACAAGACATCATTGATGCGAAAAAAGCACCAAGTGAGTTAGGCGTTAAAGCCCTTGACGATTACACTTTAGAAATCAAATTAAGCAACCCGGTACCTTACTTGGTTGATATGATGACTCACCAAACTATGCTTCCGGTGCCAAAAGCCGTGGTTGAAAAATTAGGTGATGCATGGGTGAAAAAAGAGAACTATGTCGGTAACGGTGCTTATAAACTCGCAGAACACGTGATCAACGAAAAAATCGTATTTGAACGTAACCCGCTTTATTGGAACGATAAAGAAACCGTGATTAATAAAGCGACATTCTTAATGATTCCAAACTCAAGTACTGACGTACAACGCTATCGTGCGGGTGATTTACATATCACTAGCTACGCATTACCGCCGGAGCAGTTCCCGACACTCAAAAAAGAAATCCCGAATGAAGTGTTTGTAACCCGTACACTTTCAACCTACTACTATGAACCAAACAACGAAAAAGCACCGTTTAACGATGTGCGTGTACGTAAGGCATTAAACCTTGCGTTAGATCGTAACGTGATTACAGACAAAGTATTAGGTCAAGGTCAAACCCCGACTTACGTATTTACACCGCCGTACATTACGGAAGGTCATTTAATCCAACAGCCTGAATACTCAAAACAGGATATGGCATCTCGTAAAGCGGAAGCGATCAAATTGTTAGAAGAAGCGGGCTTTAGTAAATCAAATCCACTTAAATTCACGTTGTTATATAACACCAACGAAAACCACAAAAAAGTGGCGATTGCAGCGCAATCTATCTTAAAACAAAACACGAACGGTATTGTCGATATCAAGCTTGAAAACCAAGAGTGGAAAACTTTCTTAGATACTCGCCGTAGCGGTAACTATGATGTGGCGCGTGCAGGTTGGGCGGCTGACTATAACCAAGCATCAACTTTCGGTAAATACTTCTTATCTAACTCAAGTAACAATACCGCACGTTATAAGAGCGCAGCTTATGATGCAGAAATTAATGCCGCATACAAAGCGGGCAATGCAGAAGAGCGTGCGGCAGCTTATGCGAAAGCCGAAGCGCAGTTAGCGAAAGATTATGCGATCATTCCTATCTATAACTATGTCAACCCACGTTTAGTCAAACCATTCGTGAAAGGTTATGAAGGTAAAGATCCGCAAGATGATATTTTGTTAAGAAACCTATATATCATTAAACAATAATTTTTTGTAAGCGGTGCGATCTTCTTAAAAATTTGCAAATTTTTGAGACGATCGCCCCGCTTGTTTTATTTATTAAGTGTGGATTGGAGATTTGCCTATGTTGAAGTTTATTGTGAAAAGGATTTTAGAAGCAATTCCGACGCTTTTCATTTTAATTACATTTTCATTCTTCCTAATGCGTCTTGCACCGGGTAGCCCGTTTACCTCCGAGCGTGCTTATCCGCCTGAAGTGATGGCGAATATTGAAGCGAAATATCACTTAAATGAACCGCTCTATAAACAGTATTTCATTTACTTAGAAAACCTGTCTAAAGGGGATTTTGGACCATCTTTCAAATATAAAGATCAAACGGTGAATGATTTGATTGCTTCTGCTTTCCCTGTCTCCATTAAATTAGGGATTGTTGCCTTTATTTTTGCGGTCACATTGGGATTATTGGCAGGCACTGTCGCCGCTTTGAAGCAGAATAGCAGGTGGGACTATATTGTAATGTCCTTTGCCATGACGGGCGTCATTATGCCGAGCTTCGTCTTTGCACCGTTATTAGTGCTATTCTTTGCGATTTATCTCAAATGGCTACCGGCAGGCGGCTGGAACGGCGGACAACTTTATTATATGGTCTTGCCGGTATTATCATTAACCATCGCTTATGTGGCAGGGATTGCACGTATTACCCGTGGTTCGATGATCGAAGTGTTACACTCTAACTTTATCCGTACCGCAAAAGCGAAAGGATTACCTCTAAGCAGAATTATCTTTAAACACGCTTTACGCCCTGCGTTATTACCTGTGATCACCTATTTAGGCCCTGCATTTGTTGGGATTATTACGGGTTCAATGGTAATTGAAAGTGTCTTCGGTTTACCGGGGATCGGACAGCTTTTCGTCAACGGTGCGTTAAACCGTGATTACTCTTTAGTGTTAAGTTTAACGATTTTGGTCGGGACATTAACCATTACCTTTAATGCGATTGTGGATATTCTGTACGCCGTGATTGATCCGAAAATTCGTTATTCATAAGGAGTCAGTGAGATGTTAAATAACAAAAAGAATCAAGAGCTTGCTGAAAAATTGGCGGAGCAAAATACTGATCTGATTTTAGAAGGTCGTAGCCTTTGGCAAGATGCTCGTCGCCGTTTCTTCCGTAATAAAGCGGCGGTTGCCAGTTTAATTATTTTATTCTTTGTGGTGCTGTTTATTACCTTTGCACCGATGCTTATGCCGTTCAGCTATGAAGATACTGACTGGAATATGATGAGTGCCGCACCCGATATGGAGTCAGGCCACTATTTCGGTACAGATGCCTCTGGGCGTGATTTGCTTGTGCGAATTGCCATGGGCGGACGGATTTCATTGATGGTCGGGATTGCTGGAGCATTAATTGCCGTTGTGATCGGCACGATTTACGGTGCGATTTCAGGCTATGTCGGTGGTAAAGTAGATATGGTAATGATGCGTTTATTGGAAATCTTAGGCTCATTCCCATTTATGTTCTTCGTGATTTTATTAGTCACTTTCTTCGGTCAAAACATTCTTTTGATTTTCGTGGCAATCGGGATGATTGCATGGTTGAGCCTTGCCCGTATTGTACGTGGACAAACCCTCAGTTTGAAAAACAAAGAGTTTATTGAAGCGGCGATTGTCTGCGGTGTGCCGAAACGCCAAATCATCTGGAAACATATTATCCCGAACGTATTAGGTATCGTGGTCGTTTATGCCTCGTTAGAAGTGCCTTCTCTCATCTTATTTGAATCGTTCTTAAGTTTCTTAGGCTTAGGCACACAAGAGCCGATGAGTAGCTGGGGGGCATTATTAAGCGACGGTGCAGCTCAAATGGAAACATCGCCGTGGTTATTGGCATTCCCAGCCTTTTTCCTCTGCTTAACCTTGTTCTGTTTTAACTTTATTGGCGACGGTTTACGTGATGCCCTCGATCCAAAAGATAGATAGGAGATCTCATGTCAGCGATACACAATTTACTTTTAGACGTGCAAGATCTGCGTGTCAATTTTAAAACCCCCGATGGCATGGTCACCGCCGTAAACGATCTCAACTTTACCCTGGATGCAGGGGAAACGTTAGGAATCGTAGGGGAATCAGGTTCAGGGAAATCTCAAACCGCCTTTGCGTTAATGGGCTTATTAGCGGCAAATGGGATTGTGTCAGGTTCGGCAAAATTTCGTGGTAAAGAGTTAGTCAATTTACCGACTGTGGAATTAAATAAAATCCGTGCGAATGAAATTGCAATGATTTTCCAAGACCCGATGACCTCGTTAAATCCGTATATGAAAGTCGGCGAGCAGTTGATGGAAGTGTTGATGCTCCATAAGGGATTAGGCAAAGAAGCAGCATTCAATGAATCGGTCAAAATGTTAGATGCGGTGAAAATGCCGGAAGCCAAAAAACGTATGGGCATGTACCCTCATGAATTTTCAGGCGGTATGCGCCAGCGTGTCATGATTGCCATGGCATTATTGTGTCGCCCGAAATTATTGATTGCCGATGAGCCGACCACTGCATTAGATGTGACGGTTCAAGCACAAATTATGACCTTATTAAATGAGCTTAAACGAGAATTCAATACTGCCATTATCATGATTACCCACGATTTAGGGGTAGTGGCAGGGATCTGCGATAAAGTGTTAGTTATGTACGCAGGCAGAACCATGGAATACGGCACGGCGGATCAAATTTTCTATCATCCGACACACCCTTATTCAATTGGCTTGATGGATGCGATTCCACGTTTAGACGGACAAGCGGAAACCTTAGTCACCATTCCGGGCAATCCGCCGAATTTACTACAATTACCAAAAGGTTGCCCGTTCTCGCCACGTTGTAAACATTTTACTTCTCAATGTTTAGTTGCTCCGCAACTCGAGCATTTAGATGACGGTCGTTTACGTAACTGTTGGATTCCAGTGGAGAAGTTTGCCCTATGAGCCAAAATATGACAGAGAAAAAATTGATTCTTGAAGTCACAAACTTGGATGTGAACTTCAAAATTAAAGATAAAAAAGCCCTCTTTTTTGCCAAACCACAAACGCTCAAAGCGGTCAATAACGTATCGTTTAAGTTGTATGAAGGAGAAACCCTTGGTGTTGTGGGCGAGTCCGGTTGTGGTAAATCGACCTTAGCCCGTGCCATTATCGGCTTGGTTCAATCATCGGCTGGGAATATTGTTTGGTTAGGCAAAGATCTGAGTAATCAATCGAAAGCGGAATGGAAAAATACCCGCAAAGATATTCAGATGATTTTCCAAGATCCGCTTGCCTCGCTCAACCCTCGTATGAATATCGGCGAAATTATCGCAGAGCCGTTGAAAATTTATCAACCGCAGTTAAGCGAAGCGGAAGTGAAAGAACGTGTACAAGCGATGATGATGAAAGTAGGCTTATTACCGAACTTAATCAACCGCTATCCCCACGAGTTCTCAGGCGGACAATGTCAACGTATCGGGATTGCCCGTGCGTTAATCATTGAGCCGAAAATGATTATCTGTGATGAACCTGTTTCTGCGCTTGATGTATCGATTCAAGCTCAGGTGGTAAACCTATTGAAATCGTTACAAAAAGAGATGGGCTTATCGCTGATTTTCATTGCCCACGATTTAGCGGTGGTTAAACACATTTCTGATCGTGTGTTGGTGATGTACTTGGGTAATGCGGTGGAGTTAGGTACAGATGATGAAGTGTATAACCACACCAAACATCCTTATACCAAAGCGTTAATGTCTGCCGTGCCGATTCCTGATCCAAAATTGGAACGCAATAAAGAAATTCAATTACTGGAAGGGGATTTACCATCACCGATTAATCCACCATCAGGCTGTGTGTTTAGAACCCGCTGTCCTCTTGCCGATGAAAGCTGTGCGAAGGAAAAACCTCTGCTGAAAGGCAACGACACTCACTTTGTTGCTTGTTTTAAGGTTTGATAAAAGCTATAAAACATTTAGTTTGAAAAGGGGGCGTGTTCTGTGTATAAAACAATCGGAACACGCCCTCAGACTTTGTGGTGTTTTCTAATCTTTTTGGCAGCAAGCCGCAGTAATCACAATTTCAACTTTCCATTCGGCATTGGCTAATTTTGCCTCAACGGTTGCTCTTGGCGGAGCCTGTTCGGAAACCCATTCATCCCAAGCACGATTCAGTTCGGCGAATTCGCTCATATCCGCTACAAATAATTGCGCCATTAAAATATGGTGCTTATCGCTACCGGCTTCTGCAAGTAAGCGGTCAATTGCTGCCAGAACTTGCTTGGTTTGACCATACATATCTTGAGTGGCATCTTCCGGTACTTGACCTGCCAAATAAGCAACGCCGTTATAGACGGACATTTCCGAAAGGCGTTTGCCGACATGAAAACGTTTAATCATCGTTTACTCCTTATGTTTTTATTGACTGACAAGCGGCCGATTTTTCACAAAAATTTGCAAATTTTTGCTCAAATGCGACCGCTTGATATTATTATTCGACTTTTACAATCCAACCGTTTGGCGCTTCAACATCACCAAATTGAATGCCGACTAATTCTTCATACAAACGTTTGGTAATCGGGCCGACTTCTGTTTCGGAATAGAATACGTGGAAATTGTCACCGTATTGGATACCGCCGATCGGAGTAATAACGGCGGCTGTGCCGCAAGCACCCGCTTCGGTAAATTGGTCGAGCTGATCGATATAAACATCACCTTCAATCGCTTCTAAGCCAAGACGCTCTTGTGCCAAATATAACAGCGAATATTTTGTAATACTCGGCAGAATAGAAGGCGAGTCCGGTGTAATAAATTTATTGTCTTTTGTAATGCCGAAGAAATTTGCCGAGCCGACTTCTTCAATTTTAGTATGGGTTTTCGGGTCAAGATAAATACAGTCGCCAAAATTACGCTCTTTAGCCACTTTTCCCGGATAGAGACTCGCTGCGTAGTTACCACCGACTTTGGCTGCGCCCGTTCCTGCCGGTGCCGCGCGGTCATATTCCGAAACAAGGAAGTTTGATGGCGCAAGCCCGCCTTTAAAGTAAGCGCCTACAGGGCAACAGAATACACAGAAAATAAATTCAGGGGCTGAACGCACACCGATATTTTCCCCGACTCCGATCACAAACGGGCGCAGATAAAGTGTTGCTCCCGTACCATAAGGGGCAAGCCATTGTTCATTGGCTTTCACAACCTCTTTACAGGCACGAATAAACAGTTCTGTAGGCACTTGTGGCATCAACAGACGGTCACAGCTTTTTTGCATACGCAGTGCATTTTGATCCGGGCGGAATAAATTGATCGAACCGTCTTTACAGCGATAGGCTTTTAAGCCTTCAAAACATTGCTGTCCGTAATGTAATGCGGTTGAGCCTTCATTAATGTGCAATGTATTGTCCGTGGTTAGTTCACCTTGATCCCAAGCGCCGTCTTTCCAACGAGCGATAAAACGGTAATCCGTTTTGATATAAGAAAAACCGAGATTTTGCCAATCAATATTTTTAGTCATTACTGTGTTCCTTTTGTTAGCGATTAGATAGAGTTGAATTTACACTATTGTAAAGGAAATTGACTAGAACTTTTTAAAAAATTCAAGAAAATTTGGCTTTTAGTGGCAAGCTTTTTGAGATTAGGCTAGAATAGCAAGGATTTTTAGACATAAAAAAACCGCCCAAAGCGGGCGGCATATAAACCAAAAAGGTTCAAAATATACAGGAAGTGAAACGAGTAACTTTCGTTACCCTAGTCTAGCTAACTAGACCAATATGCAAACACAACATCATACTTAAAATCAAAAGTAGTTAGCGATAACTACCACTATCCATCTAAGTATGGTGCGTATTTTAAAGATGTTTGACCAGTTGAACAAACGAGATTTTTTTATTTAACAAATCAAAAAAAATAATCTAACGAAGATATAACTAACCATATGAATAACAAAAAATTACCGCCACTCAATGCACTTAAAGCATTTGAATCTGCCGCTCGTCATTTGAATTTTACCAAAGCGGCGGAAGAACTTTTCGTCACCCAAGCGGCAGTGAGTCACCAAATTAAGTTATTGGAAGATTTTCTCGGCATTTCGCTCTTTCACCGTCGAAACCGAACTCTGGAGCTGACAGAGCTTGGCGCACAATATTTTGATGACATTCATCCATTACTTGAGCAAATTGCCGGTGCGACAGATCGGATTAAGATGAAAAATAGTCGTCAAATCTTAACGATTAGCGTGCCTCAAACCTTCGGAATGCACTGGCTTGTTCCAAGGTTAAACAATTTTCATCAAAAATTCCCGGAAATCGAGGTGCGGATTAAAGGCGTTGATCAAGACGAAGGACAGCTTGGCAAAGAAATCGACGTGGCGATTTATTATGGTTCAGGGCGTTGGCAAAATGTGGAGTCTATTCGTCTGACGGAGTCGCCACTGGTTATTTTAGCTTCGCCGAAGTTTTTAGAGAAAAATCCAATCAACAAACCCGAAGATTTGATTGGTAAAACCTTACTGCACGTATTTAGCCGCAATAAATGGAAGCGCACCATCGAGCATTTTGGTCTTGCTGAACAAATTGACGTGGAAGAGACCGGTTCTATGTTTAGCCACACTTTTATGGCTTTGCAAGCCGCTATGCACCAACAAGGGGTTGCGATTGCCAATAAAGTATTGGCACAACATGAGTTAGAACAAAAACATTTAATCGAGCCGTTCCCGACCGGGTTAAATGATGAAAAATCCTTTTATGTCGTCTATCCGCCGCAAATGGCAGGTATCCCGAAAGTCGAGCTGTTTGTTGATTGGATAACGAATGAAATGAATCAACAATAATCTTAACAAGCGGTCTTATTGTTAGAAAATTTTGCAAATTTTTCTGAGAATATGACCGCTTGTTATTTGACGATACGTGATTCTTCTAGGGTAGAGGGTTCTGCGCCGACGAATAAACTCAACACCATTGCAGTGCGAGCGAAAAATTCTCGAATCCTTACACGGTAGTGATTTTCAGGATATTTGGCGGCAAAACAAATTGCGTTAATGCGGTGAAAACGTGCGATCAGCAATGCCCGTTCGCAGTGAAATTGTTGGGAAACAATCGTAAAAGGCTTCAGTTGGAAAACCTTGTCTGCTCGCAAAATAGAATCCAACGTGCTATAGCCGGCATAATCCTGCTTAATCGCTTCATCGGAAACCCCCATCTTTAATAAATCGCTGCTCATCATTTTCGGTTCATTATAATAAGCGGTTTTATTATCTCCGCTCATTAAAAAATAATCGACTTTCTGCTGGAAAAATAAACTTTTTGCCGCTTCTAAACGATATTTATAATAGAGATTCGGTGCGCCTGACGGGTAATATTTAGCCGTTCCCAGCACTACGGCGTATTCTCTTTTGGGGAGTTGCTCAATATCCGTATAGACCTGATCTTTGACAAGGTAGCTTGTACCTAAATCAATTCCCAGCATCAACACAAACAGCAATAGCAGCCATTTCCAAAGTTTTTTAACCCAAAACGAGCAATAACGAGCCACTTTTTTGATAAAAGTTACGGCTTTTTTATCTGCTTTTTGTTCTTGAGACGGTGTTGTCATTCTTTTTTAGTTTGTTTTGCTTCGGCGTGTGTAATATACATCGTTGCACCAATAATAATCGCTGCCCCTAACCAAAGTTTACCCGGTGGAACCCAGTTAAAGACAAGCCAACCTGCTAAAACGTTCAATGGTAACTTAATAAAATCAAACGGCTGAATATAAGAGGCATCAGCAAGATTATAGGCTTTTGCTACAGCAAGCTGTGCCAATGCCGTTAAAAAACCTAATAAAATCAAGAAGCCAAAATCACTGAATGAAGGTAAGCTAAATCCTTCAGGGCTTAAATTTGTTAATGCAATCAATAAGTTAAATGGTGTAATCAAAATAAACAGATAGGCAACCATGGTTGTCGGAGAATCCTCGCTAGAGAGCTTTTTCACCATTAATGAATAACACGCCCAAAAGAATGCTGCTGCCACAGGCAATAACACCACCCAATCAAAATTTTCAGCCCAAGGCTCTAAAATAATCATAGCCCCGACAAAACCTAAAAAAGTCGCTACCCAACGTTTTGCATCCACTTTCTCTTTTAAAAACAGCCCAGAGCCAATGGTCACAAACAGTGGCGATGTCATCAACAACGCAATCCCCTGCCAAATTGGAATCGGATAAGCTAAAGCCATTGTCCAACATTGAATACCGATAGCCGATAAAAACACCCGAAAACAGTGCATGCCGAAATGCTTTGTTTTCAGCGATTGGAAAAAGCCCATATTTGCCATACTTGGCATTAAAAAGACAAAAGCAACAAGGTATTGCACTAGAGCAATAACACTGGCATCAATCGCTGAAACAGAAGTTAATTTAGGAATCAACGTATTGACACAAGCAAATAAAAAGCCTGCGGTAATAATTGCAATGGCGCCTTTAACAGGTTGGTGGTTTGACATAGGAATCCACAATAAAAAATCAAATGGGAGTTAGCATAGCCGAGCTAATGGAAATTGCAAGGGGGATTCAAGCTATCTCTAGCAGAATTTGCAAAATTTTGAACAGATCTGACCGCTTGCATTTAGCCATTTAAAAATCTAGACGTTTAGATGTCTAAAATTTCTTGACGAAACAATTTCCTATTCGTAAACTTGAAACTATTCAAAGACAAGCGGTCGCTTTTTTACCGTTTTTTGCAAGGATTTTTATGGCACAGCAGATTACTCTTTTTGATGATATTCCCCTTGAGCTTGCTTTAGGCGGAACACTTTCGCCTATCAATGTCGCTTACCAAACCTATGGCACATTGAACGCTGAAAAAAGCAATGCTGTGCTGTTGTGCCACGCCTTAACAGGTGATGCTGAACCCTATTATGTACCGCCTGCGGATAAAGGCTGGTGGCAAGATTTTATCGGTGCAGGATTAGCTTTTGATACCGATAAATACTTTTTTATCTGCTCGAATGTGCTTGGCGGTTGTAAAGGCACGACTGGTCCTTCGTCTATTAATCCACAAACAAACAAACCTTACGGCAGTCAATTTCCCGTTATCACCATCCAAGATATTGTGAAAGTGCAAAAAGCCCTGATCGATAAGTTGGGTATTACCCAGTTACAAGCGGTTGTAGGCGGTTCTTTTGGTGGAATGCAAGCGACACAATGGGCGATTGATTACCCGGATAAAGTGAGAAATGTGGTTAATCTCTGTTCTTCGCTCACTTTGAGTGCAGAAGCAATCGGCTTCAATCACGTTATGCGACAAGCGGTGATAAACGATCCCTATTTTAACAACGGCGATTATTATGGCAGTACGCCCCCAGATAACGGCTTAAAAATTGCCCGAATGCTTGGTATGCTCACCTACCGCACCGATGTACAACTTGCCAAAGCCTTTGGGCGAGAAGTGAAACAGACGGGAACGATTTGGGGTGATCATTTCCAAGTAGAATCTTATTTAAGTTATCAAGGGGTCAAATTCCTAGATCGCTTTGATGCCAATAGTTATTTACGCCTGTTAAGAGCTTTAGATCTCTATGATCCTGCTTTAACCTATGCAAACGAGCAAGAAGCACTAAGTCGTATTAAAGCGAATTACACCCTTGTTGGTGTAACGAGCGATCAACTCTTTAAACAGATTGACCTGCATAAAAGCAAACAGCGTTTAGAAAATGCAGGCATTACCGTCGATTTTTACGAATTTCATTCCGACTTTGGACACGATGCGTTTTTAGTGGATTATCCGTTTTTTGAAGAGATGATTAAGAAAGGAATCTCCAAGTAGGTAGGATATTTATACCACCCGCTTTTTAAACAGATGATTAAGAAAAAGAATCTCCAAGTAGGTCGGGCATTTATGCCACCCTGCTTTTTAAACAGACGATTAAGAAAGGAATATTCAAGTAGGTCGGGCATTTATGCCCGACAAGCTCATCCCTTTTATATCTAAAAACATAGAAATTGTAGGAGATATAATGCAATACCGAAGACTTTATCAACCAGGAGCACAATATTTCTTTACCGTAGTCACCTACCAACGCCGCCCAATATTAACAAACGCTGATGTCCTTCACACTCTTAAGACCGCTATAAAAAAGGTACAACAAAAATATCCTTTTAAAATTAACGCTCTAGTAATTTTACCCGATCATTTACACACTATTTGGCAATTACCCGAAAATGACTCAGACTTTTCAATGCGTTGGAATCAAATAAAACGTTATGTAAGTCATCATTGCCAACATTATGACAATATAGAAAAAACCAACAACGAACTAAGAAAGCGACAAAGTAGCATTTGGCAACAACGATTTTGGGAACACTGTATAAGAAATGAAGAAGACTTCGAAAAACATTTTGACTACATTCACTATAATCCTGTAAAACACGGATACGTTTCAGCAGTAGCCGATTGGAAATACTCAACCTTTCACAAATACGTTCATCAAGGCATTTATCCAAAAGACTGGGCTGGGGTTAATCAAGATTTTGAGTATGAGTAGTGCTAGATTTCAGGGTGTCGGGCATAAATGCCCGACCTACTTTTCTAATTTATTTAATTTTGAATAGCGCTAGATTTCAGGGTGTCGGGCATAAATGCCCGACCTACTTTTCTAATTTATTTAGTTTTGAATATCGCTAGATTTCGAGATATCGGGCATAAATGCCCGACCTACCTTTCTAGCTTATTTAGTCCAACCTACCCTTTTAATCTGTTTGGTAAAATAGACTGAAACAGCTCTCGGCTTTTCAGCGGAGCTGATCCCAAATAGGGTTTCAAGGCAATGCGAGTAAAGCGTTTTGCCGATTGTAAAGTTTCTTTCTCTGAAAAATCCATTTCCGCAAAAGCTAATAAATCTTTGCCGATAAAGGTATAGTTATTTTGTAGTAAAGATGCAATAAAGCCTTCATTTTCTCTAAATTGATAGCTCATTTTGGGATCGACAGGCTTACCTGTTGCTACACAATGACAAAAATCCACCCCATAGCCTAACGCTTTAAGTGTTTGAAATTCAAAGGTGCGTAAGATCGGTTCAATCTCATTTGGCTGGCTAGCCAACTTTATCATACAGTGCAGATAATGCTGAAATAATTCAGGGTAAGCGGTGTGATTTTCCAATACTCTTGCAAGCACTTCATTGACATAAAAACCGCTATACAGTGCTAGGGTTTGCATAGGTAAGGTCAAGGAAGCTGGTTCGGCTTTGGTGAGTGTTTTTAAGTCCCCTTTGCCCGTCCATTTCAGTAATAACGGGGTAAAGGGTTGGAGAACGGACTTCAATGGCGAACGTGGTCGTCTTGCCCCTTTGGCAAGTAAGGTAATCCGCCCGTGATTTTCAGTGAAAAAATCAACGAGCAGACTGCTTTCACTATATTCTCTGCGATGTAGCACAAAGCCACGTTGCCACTGTTCGATCATTATTCGTCAATATAACCCAAACTTCTTAACGCACGTTCATCGTCCGCCCAGCCTGCTTTAACTTTCACCCACAATTCAAGGTGGACTTTATTATCAAACAGACGTTCCATATCCGCACGAGCTTCTGTGCCGATCACTTTAATTTTCTGACCTTTGTTGCCGATCACCATTTTTTTCTGCCCTTCACGTTCCACTAAAATCAAACCATTGATTTCATAAGTGCCACGCTCGTTGGTTTTAAACTGCTCAATTTCGACCGTCACCGAATAAGGCAACTCTTCCCCCATAAAACGCATTAATTTTTCACGGATAATTTCTGACGCCATAAAACGTTGCGAACGGTCGGTGACATAATCTTCAGGATAGTGATGAATACCTTCTTTTAGCGACTCACGCACAAATTTCTCTAAAATATGTACGTTTTTGCCCCGTTGAGCTGAAATCGGAATGATCTCTTTAAACGGGAATTTCTGCGATAAAGCGGTAAGATGTGGCAATAATTCTTCTTTTTCCTTGATATTATCCACTTTGTTAATCGCTAAAATCACAGGAGCTTTGGTCGAACGCAATTTATTGAGTACCATTTCATCATCGTCCGTCCATTTCGTGCCTTCTACCACAAAAATCACCATATCAACATCACCAATCGTACTGGCTGCCGCACGGTTCATCAAACGGTTAATCGCTCTTTTTTCTTCAATGTGAAGCCCTGGGGTATCAACATAAATCTCTTGATACGCCCCTTCGGTTTTAATCCCTAAAATACGGTGGCGTGTTGTCTGAGCTTTGCGAGATGTAATCGAAATTTTCTGCCCTAAAATTTTGTTTAATAGCGTTGATTTCCCTACGTTTGGGCGACCAACAATGGCAATAAAGCCACAATATGTTTTTTGATCTGTCATTATTTTGTTCTCTTAAAAATATTATTTTATCCCCAAAACCTTTATTACCTGCAATGCGGCATCTTGTTCGGCTTTACGACGGCTCATTCCGTTACCGATAAAGATTTCATCGACTTTTTCAACCTTACAACTCACTTTAAAGGTTTGGTTATGGGCTTCGCCTTTAATATCAATCACTTCATAAGTCGGTAGCGGTAGCTTACGCCCTTGTAGATACTCTTGCAGACGGGTTTTTGGATCTTTTTGTGCTTCGCCTGGCTGCATATCATTCAGAAGCTGTTGATACCAACAATGCACACGCTCTATCGCCCGATCAATCCCTGCGTCTAAATATACCGCTGCAATAATCGCTTCTACGCAATCGGATAAAATGGACTCTCGACGATAGCCACCACTTTTTAATTCTCCAGCTCCTAATTTCATATACTCGCCCAACTCAAACTGACGAGCGACAACCGCAAGGGTCTGTTCTTTCACTAATGCCGCACGCATACGGCTTAATTCCCCTTCATTCGCTTTTGGGAATTTTTCATATAGGGCTTTACCAATGGCAAAATTTAAGATGGAATCGCCAAGAAACTCAAGGCGTTCATTATTTTTGGAAGCAGCACTGCGGTGAGTGAGGGCTTGGGTGAGGTAATCAAGGTTAGCAAATTGATAACCTAATTTTTTCTGTAATCGTTCTAGTTGCATTTTAGTTTATCTTCGTGGAATACCCCCCTTTGAAAAAGGGGGGCTAGGGGGG
>JBGXMX010000129.1:0-14446 GCA_041809245.1 Glaesserella sp. | reverse complement strand
TTTAATCGCTCAATAAATACTGACTATAAAATTTCAACCGACTTCCATCGGTCATTCATGAATTTCAAGTTAAGCACTTATCAAGACTCAAGTTTTAAATTTAATTTTTTCAAACAAAGTCAATCAACAAGTGCCCACACAGATTGTCTGATAAATTGTTAAAGAACGAAATAAAGTGGTCGGCGAGATAGGATTTGAACCTACGACCCACTGGTCCCAAACCAGTTGCGCTACCAAGCTGCGCTACTCGCCGTCTGATATGCTATTGCATATATTAAATGGGGTGGCTAATGGGATTCGAACCCACGACAACTGGAATCACAATCCAGGGCTCTACCAACTGAGCTATAGCCACCATTTGAGTTGATTATTGCATTACCTCTGGCGCGCTCGACAGGATTTGAACCTGCGACCTTTGGCTCCGGAGGCCAACGCTCTATCCAACTGAGCTACGAACGCGTTATTTTCAGTAGTGCGTCGCAACGAGGGCGTATAATAGTGGTTTCAGAAACATCTGTCTAGCACTTTTTGAAAAAATATTTGCGGTTGTTTCTAATTTATTCAAACTGTTTACTAATTGTCAAAATCGGATAATTTATAACTGATTTGTTAAGTAATAGTAGAAATATTTTAGCAATCTTTTTTGTCTTTTCCAGCGAGTCGGTTGTTGCAACAAACGATAGAGCCACTCCAAGCCCAACTTTTGCCAGCCGGCTGGCGCTCTTTTTACTTTTCCGACAAAAACATCATAACTACCGCCTACGCCCATATAAAGTGCCTGAGAATAATATTGTCTTGTTTTTTGAATAAACAGCTCCTGCTTAGGTGATCCTAAAGCTACCGTTACCAATTGAGCGCCGCTTTGCGCAATTTTATGAATTAAGTCTTCTTCTTGTTCCGCTGAAAAATAGCCGTCTTGAGAACCGACGATATTCACTTGCCACGGAGCTAACTTTTCTATCGTTTTAACCAAGGTATCGGCGCTACCGCCAATTAAAAAGACCGGAATATTTAACTCACCGGCTCGTTTCATCAACGCTTGCCATAAATCTGCGCCCGCAATTCTTTCTATCGTTTGATATTGCGGATACTTTTTACGCACAGAATATACCACGCTAATCCCATCAGCATATTTATACTCCGCTTGCTGTAATAAAGCTTTTATCTTCGGCTGCTCGTCACTTAATACCACTTTTTCAGCATTAATCGCAATGAGCTGCCCCGTTTTTACCTCGCCTTGATGAAACAGAAAATCCACCAATTCATCTTGGTTTTTAGCGGCAAGCAGATCAATCCCCCGAATATCAACCTTGTTCATCCTGCCCCCATAATGCGATTATTCGAGCAAAAAACCAACAAAGCCCAAACACAGCGCTAAAGAAAAAGAAACGGGACACAAAGCCATCCATCCCTTCCCGTACCAGAACAATCAAATTAAATAAATTTGCCCAACAATAAGCTTGAATAATAGCGGCTCTACCTTGCTGTAAATGATGGCGCCCATACTCAAATACTGCATCAATGCCTTTGATCAATAACCCGCTAAATACCATTCCCAGCAGTACCATCGGATAACCGCCCATGATATAGAAAGAACCCAATATGGTCGGTGATATTGCCATACCGGACTCATTACCTAATATCACCTTAGTAAAATAGTTCGCCGTATTCCACGCAATATCAGGGCGATCGGCCCACAACGTATCGGGAATAAATACATAAAAATCACGCACAATCGGCATTAACCCTTGAAACGGAAAATCGCTTATTAAAATTTTAGGGACATTTTCCCAAGGAGAGAATGTATCTCGGGTCAAATAGAGAAAAGTAAACAACATCTCCCGCCCTTCAACTGCGAGAGAATAGCGGGTTAAAGCCAACCAAAACATGACAATCACCGCCAAGCCTGCCAATAGCGCCAACCAGCGCAATCTCAGGTATTGAAAATAGATCCCTAACAATACAAAAAACATCAGCGCTAAAGCCAAATTAGCCCGAGTGCCGCCTACCGCCACATAACTCAACAGCCCGAAACTCAAGGCAACAGCACCAAACCACCACCACGTTTTACGGGACGGCGCAAATAAAAAGAGGATCAACAACCCCGCCAACATAAAATAGAAGAAGCGTTTTAACGCAACACCCTTTACCATCGTTGAAAAAATATGCTGATATTTTTCAAGTTTAAACAGCAATAGACCTTGATTAAGATAGATAAACACACCGAGGCAAGCCAGCGCCAATAAAATCAATAAACAAGCGCTCCACTTTGCCTCTTTTTTTGCAATATGCTGTAATGTAATCGGATAACTTATCGGCTTTGATTGCCAAAGCTGCCAGTGATAGGCGGTGTCGTAAATAAAATACCCCGCAAGAAAAAGCGTAAAGCTCAAAAAAAGACCCTGACTCTCAGCTAACGGCAGTTGAAATTGCCACGCCAACACCAGTGAAAAAGGAAATCCGGCATAGAAAACCACGATATAAATTGCACTAAACAGCAGATGAAAAGAGAAACGGCGTACTAAATAGGCATGATACATTCGGCTTAAGATTAACCATACGGATAAGAGATAAAAACCGATTACCGCTACCAACTCCCAATTCATTAAACCACCTCCGTGAATGCTGAAAGCCATTGCAATTGATATTGCTGCGGAAAAAAGGCAATCTCCGCCTTGTCTTTTTGTGCCAATGCCCTCGCCGTGCCACTGATTTGTGAAAAATCAAGCCGCTCCGTATCAAGAAAAGGTACGGCTTCCGCTTGCATATCCATACAAAACGGATTTTCTTTGGATAACGCAACCGGAATATTCAACGCCGTAAGCAAACAAATGGTACCAATTCCTTGTTGACGCTTAAACGCAAAATAACCCAAATCACACCGGCTGAGTAAAATCAGATAGTCCGCAAAAGCCAATGAGTGCGTTAAAATCTCTACCTGACCTTGCGGAAAAAGCTGTCGGGCTGCGTGTTGCACTTCCTTGATATAGCCTTGATTCTGCAACGGATACCCCATTGGTATAATAATCTTTATTTGATCGCCCAGCTGCCGTTTCAGTTGAGTTAGTGCTAAAAGATGACGGTTTGACCTGTCCCCCGAATTACCAAGTAACACGGTGAGAGGATATTCGGTCGGCTTCTGTGTTTTTATTGGAGTTTGTGGCATATAAGTCGGAAAATAGATCACCCGATCCCGAACTTCCGTTCGGTTGAGATGCTGCTTGGCATACTCTAAATCTCCACGAGTTGCCCAAATTTCAGGTAACTTTCGTTGTGCCAAACGGCGAATAGGATAAAACAGTTTAAACCGCCAGCGGGGTGAATCCTGATACAAATCCGCCCCCCACACATGCCAAATACAGCGACAAGCGGGCAATTTTCTGGTCAAAATTGCAAACCACAACCAAAGATTAAATTGACCGTGTAATAAAAAACGCCCATAAGGCTCTTGTTTTGCCTGTTGAATTACTGCCTTGGCAATCGCTTTTTTACTTGAAAACACCTTCAATTCCAAAGCGGGAAATTGTGCGCTCAGTTCCCTATTCCCAACCACATAAAAGTGGTGTTGCGGCTCATTCAGTTTGGGTAAAATCTGTTGTTGAAAAAAAGCCAACACCGTCCGATTATGGTGAGGAATATCTGCGCCTAAAATATGATAAAAACGTTGGCTCATGACAGAAAAAACTCCTTGACCGCACCAATCACCCGTTCAACCTGTTCATCCGTTTGATTAAAAAACAGCGGCAAACGCAATAAACGCTCGCTTTCTACCGTAGTAAACCGATCTTCCCCGACAAACCGCCCGAAGCCTTTTCCCGCCTGGCTTGAATGTAACGGCACATAGTGAAACACCGCTAAAATACCACACTCGGCTAAATGCCGGATTAAGGCTGAACGTACGGATTCATCGGCTAATTTAAGATAAAACAGATGCCCGTTCGGTTGACAAGCGGTCGGAATTTCACAAAATTCTGCAACTCCACGCTCGACTAACGGCCGAAGTGCTTGAGAATAACGCTGCCAAATCGCCAAGCGTCGTCGGTTGATTTGTTCGGCAACCGACAACTGTGCATACAAATACGCCGCCTGAATCTCAGATAATAAAAAGCTCGAGCCAAGCTCTTGCCAGCGATATTTATCCGCATAGCCACGAAAAAATTGCTGACGGTTCGTGCCTTTTTCCCGCACGATCTCCGCACGTTCAATCCAATTCGGCACATTAATACAGAGCGCCCCGCCCTCGCCGCCTGCGGTGTAGTTTTTAGTTTCGTGAAAACTATAGCAGCCCAAATGCCCGATAGAACCTAACGCCCTGCCTTTATAATAAGCCATTACCGCCTGTGCGGCATCTTCCACAACCCATAAGCGATGGCGGTCGGCAAGCGCCATAATGCTATCCATTTCACATGCGACTCCGGCGTAATGAACAACCACAATGGCTTTCGTCTTCGGAGTAATCGCCGCTTCAATCTTGGTTTCATCAATATTCATCGTATCAGACCGAATATCCACAAAAACAACCCTTGCGCCTCGTAATACAAAAGCATTGGCGGTAGAGACAAAAGTATAACTCGGCATGATCACCTCATCACCCGCTTGAATATCCAACAAAATCGCCGCCATTTCCAACGCTGCGGTACAAGATGGTGTCAACAATACTTTCGGGCAGCCCGTTTGCTTTTCTAACCATTGCTCGCACAAACGGCTAAAAGCGCCATCTCCGGACAGCTTACCGCTTGCCATCGCTTCTTGTATATAGGCTAACTCTGTACCGACAATCGGCGGCTGATTAAACGGAATCGTGATGTTCATCGATAAAACCAATAGTGAATTGCGTGAACTTTCGCTCCCGCTTGTTGATATAACTGAATTGCCGCCAAATTATGTAATTGCGTCACAATTTTTAATTGACCGGCTTGCTGACTGATTGCCCAATCCACTGCGGCTTTCAGTAGCTGCTGCCCCACGCCTGTGCGCTGAAATTCGGGGGCAACCGCCAATAAGCCAATCTGTGCCACATTTTCTGCCAGCAAACGTAAGCTCACCCCGCCTTGTAGCTGGTGATTTTGTCGTTTTATCAGACAAAGCGAGTCAAAACTCCCCGTGACGGCATTTTCGATCCAAGTCTGATAAAAACGCTGATTCTCCTCAGCGGAAAACCAAGGCGCACGAAAACGGCTCTGCGGAAATGCCGAACCGAATAATGCTTTCAATTCGCTTAAATCTTGTGTGGTTGCCGGCTGACAAGCGGTCTGATACGGCGTTTTTTTTGCAAGATCGAGCAGAAACGTTATTTCGCCTTCAACCAAACGAAACCCGAGCTGCTGCAAATTTTGTTGTAAGGATATATCTTGTGCCGAGACTCTCGCCTGCAATAACCGATAGTCGTCCAAAGACGGCAACGCCTCAGGCGTAATGCCGTGAACCGTCCCAATCATCCGTCCGAAAAAATCGGACTCCCATACATTCAATTTAATACGCATCCCCATTCAGCCGCCCTCTCTTATCGCAAGCATTGTCGCACATTCAATCGAATATCCCAAATTCCGCTATTTTTGCAAAAATTTAGCGGAATTTGAGCGCTTTTCTCGTTACAATGAAACTATATTTGCATAACGCTAGGATAATTATGAAAGAAACCATTGTTGCACAAGCTACACCGATTGGGCGTGGCGGTATCGGGATTTTGCGGGTGTCCGGACCATTAGCGACGGATGTCGCCCAAGCCGTATTAGGCAAATGCCCAAAACCACGCATGGCGGATTATTTACCGTTTAAAGATGAAGACGGGACGGTATTAGATCAGGGAATCGCCCTGTTTTTTAAAGCGCCAAATTCGTTTACGGGGGAAGATGTTCTTGAATTGCAAGGACACGGTGGGCAGGTGATTTTAGATTTGTTGCTCAACCGTATTTTAAAGGTCAAGGGCGTGCGTATTGCTCGGGCAGGTGAATTCTCCGAGCAAGCCTTTTTAAATGATAAGCTCGATCTTGCTCAAGCCGAAGCGATTGCCGATTTAATTGACGCAACATCCGAGCAGGCAGCTCGTTCTGCGTTGAAATCATTACAAGGTGAATTTTCCCATAAAATCAATGCGTTAGTAGATAACGTCATTTATTTAAGAACCTATGTGGAAGCAGCGATTGATTTCCCCGATGAAGAGATTGATTTCCTTGCCGACGGTAAAATTGAAGCCAAACTAAATGAAATCATTGCACAGCTTGCTAATGTTCGCCGAGAAGCGAAGCAGGGTTCGATTTTACGCGAAGGGATGAAAGTGGTGATTGCTGGTAAACCTAATGCAGGTAAATCCAGCTTACTAAATGCTTTGGCAGGGCGTGAAGCGGCGATTGTCACTGATATTGCAGGCACAACCCGTGATGTGCTACGTGAGCATATCCATATCGACGGTATGCCGTTGCATATTATTGATACCGCAGGCTTACGTGAAGCGAGTGATGAAGTGGAAAAAATCGGGATCAAACGGGCGTGGAATGAAATCGAACAAGCGGATCATGTATTGTTGATGATTGATAGCAACGAATCGCAAGCAGATCATTTCCAACAAGAGTGGGCGGAGTTTTTAATCAAGTTGCCGAAAAATATACCGGTGACGGTGATTCGTAATAAAGTCGATTTAACCGGCGAAACGGAAAGTTTGGTACAAACGGATAATTTCACCGTGATTCGCCTTTCTGCACAGACAAAAGTCGGCGTGGACTTATTGCGTGAACACCTTAAAAAATCAATGGGTTATCAAAGCTCAACGGAAGGCGGTTTTATTGCTCGTCGTCGTCACTTGGTAGCACTTGAAACCGCAGCGGATCATCTGCAACGCGGACACGTTCAATTAACGCAATTCTACGCAGGCGAACTGCTCGCCGAAGAGCTTCGGATGGTACAAAATGCCTTGAGTGAAATCACTGGGCAATTCACTTCCGATGACTTGCTCGGCAATATTTTTAGTTCGTTCTGTATCGGTAAATAAGACAAGCGGTCTGTTCGTTGCAAAATATTACAAATAACAGACCGCTTGCATTTTAGGCTTTGGAGAGAACCATGACACATTTGATTATTTATGCTCACCCGAATCCAACCAGTTTCAATCACGCTATCTTAGAGGCTGCGATTAAAGCAAGCGGCGGTCATCATGTGATTGTGCGAGATCTCTATCAACTGAATTTCAATCCGATATTGGAATGGCAGGAGTTTCGCAATACGATTCAACATCAATATGCAGAAGATATTGCCGAAGAACATCGCTATTTCCAACAGGCAGATCTTATTACCTTGATTTATCCGCTATGGTGGATGGGCTTCCCTGCGATTTTAAAGGGATATCTTGATCGTGTGATTGCCTATGGCTTCGCCTATAAAGACGGCAAAGAAAAAAGTATCGGCTTATTGGGTGATAAACGAGTTCAGCAGTTTGTCACCCTTGGCAATCCCGTGGAAGAATATCGGCGGCAAGGTTATCTGCAAGCCTTTGAGCATACTTTAGGTTATGGCTTGTTTAGCTTTTGTGGTATTGAAAAGGTTGATATGCATTACTTTGGTGAGATTGGTTTGCCAAGTACCGATTATCAGGGGATTTTGCAAGAAGTTGCGGACATTACTCAACGTAATTTGTCTTCTTGCAAGCGGTAAGATGCGCTGAAAATTTTGCAAAAAAACAACACTTTTATTTACTATGTCAATTAAACCACAAGATGGCGCTCGTTTGTAACGAGTGCCTCTTGTAAAATTTTATAAAAGTATATGGCACACGTTAAAAACGTGCGCCATCGAAGGATTATTTTAATAAATAGTTTCTTAATTGCGCAAAATCCGCCGCCATTGTGTCCGATAGCAGTTCCATTTTGTTATGTTTGTCTAACGCTTCAGGTAACGGCAATTCAATACCTAAAATACGCTCCACGCTCTCTTTAAATTTCGCAGGGTGTGCGGTGCAGAGGAAAATACCTGTTTCACCTACTTGTAGCTGATCTTTCAACACTTGGTAAGCAATCGCTCCGTGCGGTTCGCATAAGTAACCTTCCGCATATTGTGCTTTTAATGCTTCTTCGGTTTCTGCATCATTTAAGGCATCTGAGCCTAACTCGCTCAAGCTCCAACCGTTACGTTTAAACAGCTCTTCAACACGTGGCCAGTTGTTCGGACGGCTTACGTCCATTGCATTGGATAATGTCGCAACCGTTGCATTCGGTTCCCATTTGCCTGAGCGCAAGTAACGCGGAACCGTATCATTTGCATTGGTGGAAGCAATAAAACGCTTAATCGGTAAACCTAAGGTTTTGGCAATTAAACCTGCGGTTAAATTACCGAAGTTACCGCTTGGCACAGAAACTACCACATCGCTACGTTTCTCTTTCGGCAATTGAGCCACCGCTTCAAAGTAGTAGCAAACTTGAGCGAGTAAACGGCTGATATTGATAGAGTTTGCAGAGTTTAAGCCGATAGCTTGACGAAGTTCTGCATCATCAAAGGCTTGTTTAACTAGTGCTTGGCAAGCATCAAAATCCGATTCAATCGCCACGGTACGAATATTTCCGCCTAAGGTACAGAATAATTTTTCTTGTAACGGGCTGATTTTGCCTTTCGGGTAAAGAATAACCACATTGATATTTTCTAAACCATAGAATGCGTGCGCCACTGCGGCACCGGTATCGCCCGATGTGGCGGTTAAAATGGTAATTTTGCCATCACCACGCACTGCGCTTAATGCTTGTGCCATAAAGCGACCGCCGAAGTCTTTAAAAGCAAGGGTTGGACCGTGGAATAACTCTAATGCATAAATATCATCATTCACTTTTGCCAGCGGTGCAGGGAAAGTAAACGCATTTTTTACCATTGCATTTAAGGTTTCTTGTGGCAATTCATCGCCAATCAATGCCGATAAAATCTTTTGGCTACGCTCAACCAACGGTAATGCTAATAAAGCGTCAATGTCGTCAAATTTAGGTAACACTTCAGGGAAAAATAAGCCCTGATCTTTGCCTAACCCTTGGCGAACGCCTTGGGCAAAATTCACTTGTTCTTCGGGGTGTTTGATGTTGTATAGGTTCATTGGTTGTCCTTTATTATTTAAAATTCAGAAATGAGATGATTGTATCCGTTCACCTTGGTTAGTCAATCACAAGCGGTCGGATTTAGGCGATTTTTTGCAAATTTTCAGAGCGCAACCCATCTACATTCGTTATGATACGGTATACAAATTGGAGGTATGTATGTCGGTAAAATATAAGATAGTCTTTAGCGATATTGATGGAACCTTGCTCAATTCACAACATCAAATTTCCGCTAACACAAAGCAAGCGATTCAACGGATTGTCGCAAAAGGCATTCCCTTTATTCTTGTTTCTGCCCGTCCGCCGTCAGCGATGACGGTTTATACGCAACAATTGAATTCTGATTTGCTCATCAGCTACGGCGGTGCGTTAATTTTAGATGAACAATCCGCACCTATTTACAGCGTGACTTTAACCGAGGCAGATCTTGCAAAATTAAATGAAAAATTGACCGCTTGCGGCGCTTCATCGGTCAATTACTATAGCTATTACCAATGGTTTGCAAACGATCTGAAAAGCCCTTGGGTGATAAACGAAAGTCAGATCACACAATTACAACCGCAACAAACGCCAAAACAGCTTCCCCCGATCCATAAAATGTTATTGATGGGCGAGGCTGCAACAATTGAGACATTGGAGAAACAGCTTCAAACCGAATTTCCGCATTTGTACATCCATCGTTCAAAAGCCACTTATTTGGAAGTGATGAATCAACAGGCAAGTAAAGCCAATGCGGTGCGTTTTATTCACCGACAACTAAATATTAAGCAGGAAGAAACCGTCGCTTTCGGCGATAACTTCAACGATTTAGATATGCTTGAATATGCCGGGCTTGGCGTTGCCATGGCAAATGCACCGCTTGAAATTCAACAGCGGGCGGATTATGTTACGGCATCTAATGATGAAGAGGGAATCGCACAAGTACTTAATCTGCTGTTTAATGATGAGAGCGATGATTAACAACCTTTTAACCAAGGAGAAAAGCATGTATAAAACCACGAGAAGTATTCTATTACATAAAAAGATTGCCCTTGTCGCCCACGATAGCTGTAAACAGAGCTTGGTAGAATGGACGAAAAAGCATTGTGACGCTCTAAAACCCCATCAGCTTTATGCGACAGGTACAACGGGAAATCTGTTAGCCAAGGAAACCGGCTTAAACATTACGGCTCTCTTAAGCGGCCCGATGGGTGGCGATCAACAGCTCGGCGGGCTGATTGCCGAAAAGAAAATTGATATGCTGATTTTCTTTTGGGATCCGATGAATGCCGCACCGCACGATCCGGATGTCAAAGCCTTAATGCGGATTGCGACCGTATGGAATATTCCCGTGGCAATCAATCAAGCCTCGGCGGACTTTTTATTGCAATCAAGCTTGTTTCATCAAGCGGTAGAGATTGAGATTCCCGATTACGATCGTTACCTAAAAGAGCGTTTAACAAAATAAATTAAAAAATTTTTTACTCTTAAGATTTCGTTAAGATTTGCTTGTTTTAATACACACCAACGAAAGGGACACCTCTCGTGACAAACTTAAATTAACTTATGACTATTCGGAGTATTTTTATGAAAAAAGCAATTATCTTAACCACATTATTAGCAGTTTCTACCGTTTCTATGGCAAAAGGCGACGGTGATGATCGTCACCGCGGCGGCTACCACGATGGTAAAGCTCAAGTACAACAAGGTTTCTTTGATGAAAGTGCGGCAGTTAAGACAGTCGCTGATGCCTTAAAAGCAAGTGATGACACCCCGGTGATTTTAGAAGGCCAAATCGTTAAACAGCTTGATAGCGATGAATTCACTTTTAAAGATGCTACGGGTGAAATTCAAATCGACGTCAGCAAACGTGCGTGGAACGGTCAAACCATTACCCCGCAAGATACCATTCAAATTCGCGGTAAAGTCGATAAAGAATGGGGTAATGCGGAAGTAGATGTCAAACAAGTTACTAAAAAATAATTTTATTTAATACAAGCGGTCGGATTTGCAGAGAAATTTGCAAATCCGATTTTTATTTATATAAGAATAATTCTCAAATAATGGAGATATTATTTATTACGTCAAATAATAAAATTTTATGTAAAGAATTGAACATGCATTAAAAACCGCTCTCTAAGCAACGCAATTTTTTTTCATAAGGTTTATTTATGTTCTCTTTTCTTCCAAGATGGAACCTTTCTTCAACAACGTTGAATTTACTCGTTTCACTCTATTTTACTTTAGCATTAAATATCGGTTTTTACGAACAGGTATTAGCTGCACAACCTTTCACCGGACAGCCTGAAAGTTATTTTCTATTAACCATTCCGTTCGTCTATTTTTTTGCTTTAAATATTATTCTCAATATTTTATCCATTCCTTATTTACATAAAATCATCATCCCGCTGTTAATTTTAATTAGTGCGGCGATTAGTTATAACTCACTCTTTTTTAATATCTACTTTGATGTAGATATGTTAAATAATGTATTACAAACCAATTTTGCGGAAAGTTCACGTACATTAACCACATCGTTCTTATTATGGTTAATCTGCCTAGGCGTTATTCCCTGCTTATTATATTTATTCACCGTAATAGAATATAAACCTTGGTGGAAAGAATTATTAGCCCGAATTGCGAGTGTGCTGATTTCAATTATCGTCATTTTAGGTGTGGCGAAATTCTATTATCAAGATTACGCCGCATTTTTCCGTAATAATAAAAGTTTACCGCATTTAATTACGCCGTCTAATTTTGTCGCATCCAGCATTAAAAAAATTCGTCATCATTACCGAGACAATTTGCCTTACACCCAACTGGGCTTAGATGCAAAATTAGCAAAACCGGACGATTACCGCCATGTGACTATATTGGTCGTGGGTGAAACCACCCGTGCGCAAAACTGGGGGCTGAACGGCTATACCCGTCAAACAACGCCAAAGCTGGCGGCTCGCGGCAATGAAATTATCAATTTTACGGATGTAAATAGTTGCGGAACGGCAACCGCAGTGTCAGTGCCTTGTATGTTCTCTGCCTTAACTCAAGATGAATTCAGTAATGCCAAAGCCTATAAACAGGATAATTTATTGGATATTCTGCAACGGGCGGGTATGGATGTGATGTGGCTAAACAATAACAGTGACTGTAAAGGTGTGTGTGAACGTGTGCCGACCAAAAATATTATTGAATTAAACCTACCTGAATTTTGCCGTGACGGGGAATGTTTGGATAATATTTTATTACCTGAAATCGATAAAGCATTAAAAGAATCCACGAATAAAGATATTATTATTGTGGTACATACCATGGGAAGCCACGGACCGACTTATTATGAACGTTATACGGATAAAGAAAAAATATTTACGCCAACTTGTGATACCAATGAAATTGCACGTTGCAGTAACGAAGAATTGGTTAATACATATGACAATGGGATTGTTTATTTAGACCAATTTTTAGATCAGATTATTTCTATGCTGGAAAGCCATGAAAAATGGGAAAGTACATTATTATATGTGTCAGACCACGGTGAATCTTTAGGGGAAAACGGTTTATATTTACACGGCGCACCTTATTCTATTGCTCCTGAATATCAAACGAAAGTGCCAATGATTATATGGTTTTCAAAAGAGTGGATTAAAAACGAACCTTTTGATTTGAATTGTGTAAGGGAAAATGCCAAAACCAAAACATATTCTCACGATAATATGTTCCACTCCGTAATTGGAATGACTGATTTAAGTTTAACACTTTCTACTTATCGTAAAGATTTGGATATTTTAAATCAGTGTCGTAAATAATAAATCAGGGGCTGTTTCAGCCCCTATTCCCATTTTGCAAACTCAACAAATTCTATTAATTCCGGATGCTGTTTCAGCCATTTTTGCCACTGCACCTTATCGACTTCAATCTCCACTAAACGATCACCGAATTCATTAAAACGTTCGGCTTTAATACAGTGCTGATTGCAAAATTTTGTGTAAATCTGACCGCTTGTTGCGGGGAGCAGAACCGTTTCACGCACCAATTCGTTTTTCAAGCGGATTCGCATTGCCTCAAACAGCAGATCAATGCCTTGATTCTGTTGTGCCGAAAGGTAAACCGCCACAGGTTTACCGTCATCGTTGTATTCGATATGCGGCTCAATGCCGTCCAAACGATCGACTTTGTTATACACGAGCAAGGTTGGGATATCTAACGCCTCAATCTCATCTAACACTTGATTGACCGCATCAATATTCTCATTTTTACGATCGTCCGCTCCGTCAATCACGTGGAGTAATAAGGTTGCTTCCGTGGTTTCTTGCAGGGTGGATTTAAATGCAGAAACTAAGTCGTGGGGTAAAAAGCGAATAAAGCCCACAGTGTCCGCCAAAATTGCGGTACCAACATCTTGAATCTGAATCCGCCTTAATGTCGGGTCAAGAGTGGCGAACAGCTGATCGGCGGCATACACGCCGGCATCAGTAATTGCATTAAACAGTGTGGATTTGCCTGCGTTGGTGTAGCCTACCAGTGAGATCGTCGGAATATCGGCTTTTTGGCGGGTTTTGCGGTTCTGATCCCGCTGTTTACTCACCTTTTCCAAACGATTTTGCAGCTGTTGGATCCGCACCTTGATTAAACGGCGATCGGTTTCTAACTGCGTTTCCCCCGGACCGCGTAAGCCAACCGCACCACCTGTTTGCTGATCTTGATTGCCTAAACGACGAACCAAACGTGTGGATAAATGGCGAAGCTGCGCTAATTCGACTTGTAACTTACCCTCATGGGATCTTGCCCGTTGGGCAAAAATATCCAAAATCAAACCTGTACGATCGACGATTCGGCAATCGCAAAGGGATTGTAAATTGCGGGTTTGTGCCGGACTGAGCGGATGATTGACCAGTACCACCGTTGCACCGAATGCTTCTACGGCATCCGCAATTTCTTGGGCTTTGCCTTGACCAACATAGTATTTGATATGGGGAGCGGAACGTGTGGTTGTCAATGTGGCGACAACCTCTACCCCTGCGGATTCGGCAAGGGTTTGAAATTCCATCAGATTTTCAACATCTTTGGTTTGAGAAAGGTAAAGGTGTACCAAAACGGCACGCTCTTTATTATGTGTATGTTGCCCGTTTTCAGGCAAAGCAAAGCCAAACACAGCTTCTGCTGTATTTGGCTGATTTAAGGAATCTAACGTAGTAATAAAATTATTCCGCTTTTTCTACCACATCCACCGATGGCACTTGCGTTTGCTGATGTGCGTGGTTTGAATTGTTATTATGAGAAATTGCACGAGCAGGCACAACCGTTGAAATTGCGTGCTTGTAAACCATTTGACTCACGGTATTTTTTAACAAAATCACGAACTGATCGAAAGACTCAATTTGCCCTTGTAATTTAATACCGTT
>JBGXMX010000128.1:0-3348 GCA_041809245.1 Glaesserella sp. | reverse complement strand
GCCTTGCGGAACAAATTGCGAAGTACGATATTATGCTAACCAAAGACGAAGCCGTGCATAAATTCTTCCGTGCAGGACCAGCAGGTATTCGCACCACTAAAGCCTTCTCGCAAGACACCCGTTGGGATACGGTTGATGATGACCGTCAAAACGGTTGTATCCGTAGCAAAGAGTTTGCTTACAGCCAAGACGGTGGTTTAGCGATGTTGTCGGGCAATATTGCCTTAGACGGCTGTATCGTGAAAACCGCAGGGGTGGACGAATCAATCTTAAAATTCAAAGGCGAAGCCATTGTATTTGAAAGCCAAGAAGATGCCGTTGCAGGGATTTTAGGCGGAAAAGTGCGAGCAGGACACGTTGTGGTTATCCGCTACGAAGGCCCGAAAGGCGGCCCGGGTATGCAAGAGATGCTTTATCCGACCAGCTATTTAAAATCAATGGGCTTAGGCAAGGCTTGTGCGTTATTAACGGACGGACGTTTCTCTGGCGGTACATCGGGCTTATCTATCGGGCATTGCTCACCGGAAGCGGCAGCAGGCGGTTTAATCGGTTTGGTGAAAGATGGTGATACTATTGATATTGATATTCCAAACCGTAAAATCGAACTCGTTGTGCCTGAAGCAGAACTTGCCCAACGCCGTGCAGAGCAAGATGCGAAAGGCTGGAAACCGGCAAACCGTCAGCGTGAAGTCTCTTTTGCATTAAAAGTGTACGGACATTTTGCGACCTCGGCGGATAAAGGTGCGGTTCGCGATAAAACTAAAATCTAAAATACAAGCGGTCAAATAACAGAAAAAATTTGTAAATTTTCAGTATGTAGACAAAATAGTTGCTAATGTTTATTTTTTGAATGTTAGCAACTTTTTTCATTTGGTTTATCAGACCGCTGTTCTAGATAATTCTGTATCTATTTCTGTGTTAAGCGGTACTTTTTCATGAACATTTTGCAAATTTTTCAACGAAAAGCACCGCTTGTATTTAAGGGAAAATTATTTCAATTCCCTTGCCCCTTGATTATCCACCTTACAAATATGAATAAAGCCTTCATTGTTTTGCAGATAATCTTTTTCAAGGTAAGCAACCAGTTTTTGAGCGTGTTCCAAATCCGGCGCAATGGCAAACATCGTCGGGCCTGAACCTGAAATGCCCACGGCTAATGCCCCCAAATCTTTACAACCTTGGCGGACTTCGGCGAAGTTCGGCAGTAACGACTCACGATACGGCTCAGCAATAAGATCTTTCATCATAATTGCGGCAAGTACATCTTGCCGAGTATGGCAAGCGTGTACGAAAGAGCCCAAATAGCGAGCCTGTGAGATCATATCTTGGCGGGTATAGCTTTTCGGCAATATCGCACGGGCTTCCGCCGTGGAAACTTCAATCCCCGGATAAGCCAACACCCAATACCATTCGTCAAAAAACGGAATCGGTTGACAGATGTTACCGAGCGATTGGGTCATCAGTTGCAAACCACCTAAATAGCAAGGTGCAACGTTGTCGTAATGGATTGAGCCAGAAATTCTACCCTCTAGTTCGCCCATCATTTCCAACAATTCCATTTTTGAAAACGGTTCATCGTGGAATTTATTCAGTGCTACGAGTGCAGCTACAATTGAGCAAGCACTTGAGCCTAAGCCCGAACCAATCGGCATATTTTTCTCAAGAGTTAAACGTAGATTTTTCACCACACCGCCACGTAATTTCAAGCGCTCGCTAAATAGCACATAGGCTTGATAAACGATATTTTTTTGCGGTTCTTTCGGCAGTTTACGCACAAAATAGCCGACACTTTCCAACTCAAACGCTTGATCGCACTCTTCAATTTGAACCACATCGCCGAGTAATGAGCCATCAATCGGCGAAATAGCTGTGCCAAGCGAGTCAAACCCAACACTTAAATTCGCACTGGAAGCAGGGGCATAAATTCGTAATGTCATTGTTTTTCCTTATTTCAGTGTACGCAAAATATCCGCAAAAATACCTGCTGCTGTCACATCATTACCCGCACCGTAGCCACGCAGTAACAGTGGAATCGGGCTGTAATAACGGGTATAGAACGCAAGGGCGTTTTCACCATTTTTCACTTTATAAAGTGGATCATCTCCGTTCACTTCTTTAATCGCCACACGGCATTTGCCGTTTTCAATCACTCCGACATAGCGTAACACATTGCCACAAGCGGTCGCTTTTTCGACACGTTTTGCAAATTCGGTATCTAGTTCCGGCAACATCGCTAAAAATTCCGCTGCAGTTTTACCTTCAGAGAAACCTTTTGGTAAAACGCCTTCCACTTCAATATCTTCCAGCTCTAACGGATAGCCACATTCACGCGCTAAAATCAATAATTTACGCGCGACATCTTGCCCTGATAAATCATCACGCGGATCAGGCTCGGTAAAGCCTTTTTCTTTAGCAATGGTGGTTGCTTCAGACAAACTTGAACCTTCTTCTAATTTACCGAAAATAAATGAGAGTGAGCCGGATAAAATCCCTTCAAATTTCTCGACTTCATCACCTGCTGCAAGCAAATTTTGCAAGTTTTCAATCACAGGCAAGCCTGCACCCACATTCGTTTCGTATAAGAATTTATGCTGGCTTTGACGAGCATTTTCACGCATTTCTTGATAATAAGCATAGCTTGACGTATTCGCCTTTTTGTTTGGCGTAATCACGTGGAAGCCTTCTTTTAATGCACGTGCATAAAGGTTTGCCACAGATTGTGCCGTTGTACAATCCACAAAAACAGGGTTTACCACGTGGTGTAATTTAATGAACGAAAGCAACACATCAAAGTCAGATGGTTGTGTCGCTGATTCTAAATCCGCACGCCAGTTATCAAGGCTTAAACCGTTTTCATTGAGTAACATTTTGTTCGAATTAGCTAATGCACAAACTCGGATCTCAATATCCTTCTTTGCAAGGTACTCCTTTTGTGTTTTGATCTGTTCGATCAATTCGCCACCCACACCACCGACACCGACTAAAAAGACATCAACCACTTTTTTGTTATTGAATAACGCTTTGTGCGTGGCTTTAACCGCTTCAATCGCTTTATTTAACGGCACGACGGCAGAAATTGAACGCTCGGACGAACCTTGTGCAATCGCCACAATGCTGATATTTGCTTGAGCAAGGGCAGAGAAGAAGCGAGCCGCAATCCCTTTTGCGGTACGCATACCATCACCAACCACAGAAACGATAGAGAGATCTTTAATCACTTCTACAGGATCAAGGGAGCCATCTTTTAATTCTTGTGAAAAGGTAGTATTTAACGCTGATAATGCTTTTTCGACCGCTTTTACCGGCACACAGAAGCTAATACTATATTCAGAAGACGATTGTGTAATT
>JBGXMX010000127.1:0-5203 GCA_041809245.1 Glaesserella sp. | reverse complement strand
TCGCAATACAGCCGCTACCGGTACACATATCTAAAATACGTTTTGGCTCCGCCCGTAAAATACCCGTAAAGCCTCGTTGGATAAGTTCGCCGATTGGCGAGCGGGGTACGATCACTCGTTCATCAACATAAAACTCTAAGCCGGAGAACCACGCAGAATTTGTTAGGTAAGCGACAGGTTTGCGTAAGCCTAGACGCTGTACAACCATTTCAATAATACGTTCTTTTTCCACCCGGGTTAAGCGTGAAGCGTATAACGTTTCAGGCACGTCCATCGGTAATGCGAGGGCGGTTAAAACCAGTTGATTGGCTTCGTCCCACGCATTGTCGTGTCCGTGTCCGTAGTAGAGGTCGGAAGCGTTAAAATAGCTATATGTCCAGCGCATCATATCTAAAATAGTGGCAAGATCGTCAGCAACAGGCGATGAAGCAATTTCATCAAGCAGTTCAAGGTTATGTTCGTACATAATGAGTACCTATTTAGAAAAATTGCCGTTTTATACCATATTTCCCTTTGTGTTAGAATGGGCGAGTGTAGTTAAAAAGGAAAGATTATGTTAGACAATGATGAATTAGCCTTATTTAGAGAGGCGATTAAAGGTACGAAGAAGATAAAACAAGATACTTTTGTGCCGAAAGCGGAGCCTCGTAACAAAGTCAATGAAATTCGGGAGTTGCAGGAAAAAGCCGATACCTTATTTTACTTTTCCGATGAATATGAACCGCTTTTAACCGAAGAAAACGAGAAAGTACGCTATCGTCGTGAGGATGTCGATCCTTACATTCTCAAACAGCTTCGCCGCGGTGATTTTCACCCTGAGCTTTTTTTAGATTTACACGGCTTAACCAAAGAAAATGCCAAAAAAGAGCTGGCAAGTTTAATTTTAGCTTGTGAGCGAGAAGGGATTTATTGTGCCAGCATTATGACAGGCTATGGCACAAGGGCGTTGAAATACCAAATTCCCCGTTGGCTTGTTCAACACCCGAAAGTGATTGCGTTACATCAAGCACCGAGAGAGTGGGGCGGTGATGCAGCCATTTTAATTTTGGTGGAACAACCTGAAAAAGTGGATTACAAGCGGTAACATTTTGAGAAAATTTTGTAAAAAGAAAATATTTGTTTTCTTTTTACGTTTATTTTATGATGCACAAAAAATGAATAAAGGAGAAAAATATGCCAACTGTTGCATTACGTCAAGTCGGTGGTTCTGTAGCGATGGTGATCCCCCCTACTATTTTGGATGCATTACATTTAAAAGCAGGGAGCAAAGTAGATTTATCTCTCAATGATGAAAAACTGGTCGTTAATCCTGTTCGCCCTAAGGTGAAATATACGCTTGATGAATTGTTAAGTCAGTCAGACTTTGATGCTGCTAGAACAGAAGAAACGCAAGCTTGGCTAGATGCGCCAGCGGTTGGGGATGAAATTCTATGAAACGAGGCGATATTTATTGGCTAGATCTTGACCCAACATTAGGACACGAGCAATCAGGCTTTCGCCCCGTTGTTATTGTATCTGCAACAGCATTTAATCTCGCCAGTAAACTCCCTGTTGTTGTGCCTATTACTAATGGAGGCGTATTTGCAGAGCGTTTAGGTTTTGCGGTTTCATTGAAAGGTTCTGGATTGAAAACGACGGGGATTGTGCGTTGTGATCAGCCAAGAACCGTCGATATTGTAAAGCGTAATGGTAAATTTATTGAAACTTTACCCGATATGTTACTAGATGAAGTTATGGCGAGGGTTTCAGTGATTTTTGAATAATTACAAGCGGTAACATGTTGCAAAAATTTTGCAAATCCGATCTCCATTTTTAAAAATAATGAATAAAATTTTGTAGAATAGTCTGATTTTTTGCGTCTTAAAAGGAGAATCAATGTTAGAACTTATCTTAGCTATTTTATGTAGTGTGTCTGTGGGTGTGCTGATTAAAATTGCACGTTCAAAGGGCATTGCTATTGCACAAAGTATAGCAGTGAACTATATCGTTGCGACTAGTCTGTGCTATTTTCTGTTAAAACCTGATTTTAAGGGACAAAGCTTGGTGGATATTGTTGCTAATAATCCATCCTCTTATCTCTTTTTTGCCCTTGGTATTTTGCTTCCAACCGTATTTTTAATTCAAGCCAAAGCCCTTGAATTTGCTGGAATTATTCGTTCTGATGCGGCACAACGTTTATCCTTATTCCTGCCAATTTTTGCTGCCTTTACCATTTTTGGAGAAGCGGTGACTTCCAATAAATTATTTGCCTTAGTGTTGGCGTTTGCGGCATTAGGTTGCTTACTTTGGAAAAGTAATGAAGGCATGGGCAGTAAAGGCGGTAAAACAGCGATTATCAGTCTTGCGCTGGTTTGGGTTGGTTTTGGGGTGATTGATATTCTGTTTAAGCAGATGGCAAAAACAGGCTCTGCATTCCCATTAACCCTATTAATTTCCTTTATTTTCGCAGGCTGTGTGATGTTTGCCTATTTACTCTTTAAACGTACTCAATGGCATATTCCAAGTGTGTTAGTCGGTTTATTACTTGGCGCACTCAACTTTGGCAATATTCTGTTTTACATCAAAGCTCACCAAGTGATGAAAGATGATCCAACCCTTGTTTTTACAGGCATGAACTTAGGGGTTATCTGTTTAGGTACATTAATCGGTGCTTTTGCATTTAAAGAAAAAATTAATAAAATCAACTATGTAGGTGTTGTGGTTGCGATAGTGGCAATTATTTGCTTATTCTACTGGCGATAAAGATTAAAATAGCTCTGGCGACAGAGCTGTTTTTTTATGGGGGAAAAATGAAAAATCCGAAGCAATACGCCCAAAATTATGTGAACTGGGTATTAAGGCTGGGAAAAGGAAAATCTGCGCTCTTCGGGCTTTTTGTGTTGGCAATTTTTGCGATTGTGACACAAAGCCTGTTAAGCTGGTTTTTTACAGGGCAGGTGTATGCCAATGATATTCTGCGCTCAATTGCTTTCGGATTGATTTCCGCCCCTTTCGTTATTTATTTCTTCAATTTAATTGTCGAAAAGTTAGAGCGTTCTCGAATTCGTTTGGAACAATCCCTCAAAGATCTCTCATTATTGCGGGAACAGGATGCACGCTTAAATGTAGAATTAGAGCAACAGGCTGCATTTTTACACTCTTTTTTTGACGCTTCCCCGGATTTGGTTTTTTATCGAGACGATCAAGGGCGCTATCTCGGCTGTAACCGAGCGATGGAAATTCTGACGGGAAAATCAGAGCAAGAACTCATTAATCTCACCCCGAAAGATATTTATTCGGAAGAAACGGCAAAATTTATTTTAGATACCGATAGAGACACCTTAGTCAGTAATACCGGCGTGACCGCTGAGCAGTGGATTCGTTACCCGAATAATAAACTCTCTTGTTTTGAAATCCGCAAAGTCCCTTATTACGACCGTATTAACCAACGCCACTGTATTATGGGATTCGGACGGGATATTACCGAGCGTAAGCGCTACCAAGAAGTGATTGAGAAAAATAACCGAGACAAATCAACGTTAATGGCAACCATCAGCCACGAGTTACGTACACCGCTTAACGGTATTATTGGTTTAAGTCGTATTTTGCTTGAAGGTGAGTTAACGCCCCAACAACGGGACTATTTAAAAACGATCAATATTAGTGCCATTTCATTAGGGCATATTTTTAGTGACATTATTGACCTTGAAAAAATTGACAGCCGCCGTATTGAGCTGTTCCGTACGGAAGTGGAGTTTTCGCAGATTATTAGTAATATCAGCCATTTTGCCAATTTGATGGCTGAACAGAAAAAGATCCGCTTTCATGTACAACATGACGACGATCTGCCTGATTTTATCTATGTGGATAACGCAAGATTGAGCCAAATTTTGTGGAATTTAGTCAGCAATGCGGTCAAATTTACCCCGGCAGGGGGCAATATTTATCTCACCGTTGCCCGCAAAGATGAGGATCACTTCACTTTCAGTATTAGAGATACGGGGATCGGTATCCAAAAAAGTGAGCAGCGTAAAATCTTTGCCATGTTCTACCAATCTGAAAATTCTCAAGGAAAAAAGGCTCAAGGCAGTGGTATTGGACTTGCTATTTCTAAGCGTATTGCCAAGTTAATGGGCGGTGATTTAACTGTAGAAAGCGAGTTAAATCAAGGGGCGACCTTTACCTTAGTGATTCAAGCCAAAACCGTTGCGGCTAAAAAATCGGTGACGATTAATACTCATGCGCTTAAAGTGCTTTTGGTGGAAGATATTGAAGTCAATATTGTGGTGGCAAAAGCCATGTTGGATAAATTCGGCTGTGACGTAGATGTTGCAATGACCGGTGCAGAAGCCTTTAACCTGTTTGAGAAAAACAGCTACGATTTGATTTTGTTAGACATTCAACTTCCGGACATGACAGGCGTTGATATTGCACAGCAATTACGTCAGCGTTATGAAGAGGGTGAAGCCGATTATTTACCGTTATTAGTGGCATTGACGGCGAATATCGTTCAAACCAAACAGGAATATCAAAAGCAAGGTATGGATGATGTACTGCGCAAACCGCTCTCGTTGGAAGCATTATCCGACTGTCTCAATCGCCATTTCAGCGAACGTTTCGGTGAGCCAAGCCTTGAACAGCAAAACATACACAGCGCCGAAGAAAACCTGCAGCCATTTGATCGCCATATGTTAAACGAATTGGTTGAAGTAATGGGTAAACCTGCCGTGTTAGCCAATTTTCAGTTATTTGCTAATGTAATGCCTGAATACCTCGCCAATTTGCGCCAATATTTACAAGCGTGGCAACAGAGTGGCGATACTTATCAACGTAAGTTTACTGCAGATGAAGCGCATAAAATTAAAGGCGCATTAGCCTCGGTCGGGCTATCTCAATTACAACAAATCGCCCAACTGGCACAGACGGACAACGGCGAATCTTGGGAAAACGGGATAGAAAACTGGGTGAATCAGCTAGAAGCCGGCTGGCGTAATGATCTTAATTTAGCGACCCAGTGGATAAATCGTTAGTCAGCAGCAAGTGTAAGCGGTCGATATTTGCAAAAATTTTGCAGAAATCAATCATCCCGATGGCGCACGTTTTCAAACGTGTGCCAAGAATTCTCCTTGCTCATATAAGGCACTCGTTGAAAACGGGCATAGTAGAAAAATGGTTGCTAAAAAGTGGCTTAAAGCCTTATATTACGGGCTTTAAGCCACTTTTT
>JBGXMX010000126.1:0-5885 GCA_041809245.1 Glaesserella sp. | reverse complement strand
GTATGCTGTTCTGTCGGAGACGGAAGGACTAACTCTGTTTCCGCAATAGCGGGAGCGACCGCCATCGTATGAGCCGTAAATGTACTTAAACAGACCCCGATCAAATAACGTAAGTGATGAAATTTCATAAAAAACCTGTGCTGATTATTACCATGAGAGGAAAATTATTTTCGACCTTTCCCAAATTTATTTTCAAGTGCAGTGAGACTTTCTAAAGATGCTTTTGTCGGCTGAGCTTTTGCTTCCGCACGTTTTTTCATGTTCTGCTCACGTGTTTGCTGTTTGAAAAATGCTTTGCGTTCTTCTTTTCTTTTTTCTTTTATTTCAGCCGCTTTACGCTGCGCATAGGCACTTTTGGCTTCGGCTAAAGATTGTGCCGCGTGTGCCGCTTGTGTTTCATCTACGACGCCCGCCTCTTCTCCTTGAAGCCCGACTCGAATTGCCCCGGCTTGACAGGCGCGTAAATAACGCCAGTTCATGGTGTAGATTCTAAGCGCTTGGCGAAGCGAGGTTTTACTGACGTTTTCATCACCATTTAACGCTTCAGAAAGTTCTTGGAACAGACCGATTTTAAGAGGTTTAATTTCACCTTCAAGAAAAAAACAGAGAGGGAATTTATCGGCTAAATAAGCAATCACTTCTTTTGTCGTTAATGTTGTTTTAACGGTTTGTGGTACTTCAATTTGTGTTTCTGACATAACGTATTCCATTGTATATAAATAGGTGGAGACAAAACGGTGCTACTATATTTTATTTGAGAAACCTCGTCTATAAACTTTGACGAACTTTTGTTTTACCTGCCATAAATTTTAAAATTATGTAAAAGTCCTTAAAAATTAAGAGATCAAATGAAAGAGGCAATCATGTTACTACTTTAAGCGGTTAAATCGGATTGACAGAAAAAACGGTGTAATAATTTGATAGTGTCAGCTACTTTCGGATCATTAATATAGTAAAGTCTTTCCCGATGTTTGACATCACAGTCAATTAACCCGGCGCTACGTAAGATTGCCAGTTGGTTTGACATTGCCGCTTGCGGCAAATTGAGCATTTGAGCAAGTTCGGTGACATTACGTTGCTGCTCTTGCAGGCAACACAATACCGCCAAACGGTTCGGATTTGCCAGTAGTTTTAGAAATGCGGTTGCTTCGTTACACTTGGTGAGAATGTCTTCCATCGAGTTCCTTTACTTGGATAAATTGATGTCACGCATTATATGCGCTAAGAAATATTTTTCCACTGATTGTATAGATAAAACCGATTTTGGCGAGCCGTTCTTTATTCGGGGGCGCTTTGTTGCGGCAAGTGAAAGATGATACGCTGTTTTTTACCGGATGATTAGACGAGGAAAAAATAAAGCGGTTGCAAATTTTGGGTAAAATCGAACCGCTTGTCAGCACTTTTAAGTTAAAAAGAAAGTGGTTATTTACGGTTCCACGGCATGAGGGCTAATAATCTTGCCATACCGCAGAAGCCTGTCGTGCCTGCAAAAATTAAACCGGCGCCGACAAAGGCTGACAGTCCGTAAAATGCGGGCGAAATCGTCCAGCCTAAAACCACGCCGAGAAGTACCAGAGAACCGGCGGCAATTTGGACTTGACGCATTAATTCTAAAGGTTGGGAGCGGTCAACCGCTGTTCCCAAACCGGCATTTTTCCAGCCGTCTAAGCCTTTCTCAAGAATGAATACTTCATAATTACCTTGCTGAGTTAAACGGGCAATCAGCTCGCGAGCGTTTTGAGTACGCATTCCGGATTTACAATGGAAAATGATACAGCGGCTATTTGCAATTTCTGTCGGTAAACCGACCGCTTGTAACTGTGTCAGCGGGTACATAATAGAACCTTGAATATGCTCACGGCGATATTCATCAGGTTGGCGGATATCAATTAAAATCGCGCCTTGTTGGAGTTTATGGTTTGCCTCAACGGCTGAAATAATTGAGATAGTCATTGTTTTTCCTTAATGTGTAACGGATTGGTAGGAATGAAATCTTTGGGTAAAAAGAGGATTTTGAGCAGTGAAGTCAAATCTCATTAATATAAAAATAATTAAATATTAAATTTATGCTATTTGATGTTTGTCTTTTTGTCAAAACCTTTTTTACAGCAATTGATACTGTGAAAATACACGCAAAGACGGAAAAACCCGCCCATTGTTTCTCATCGGAATCAATAGGCGGGTTTTATATTAAGCAAAACAACGGACTATCTTGTTAGTTAATACCAATCCAGTTCGGTAATGCCAATGAAATGGCCGGTACGTAGGTGATCACTATCAAGAAGAACAGCAAGATCAATAACCATGGCATTGCGGCTTTAATCACGTCAGCCAGTGGCATTTTTGACACTGCTGAGGCAACAAACAAGTTCAAGCCAATCGGCGGGGTAATCAAGCCAATTTCCATATTTACAACCATGATAATACCAAGATGAATTGGGTCAATACCCAGTTGTACGGCAATCGGGAACAGAATCGGAGCAAGGATTAAGATAATCGCTGACGGCTCCATAAATGCACCGGCAATGAGTAAAACGATGTTTACAACAATTAAGAACGTCCATGGTTGTAACTCCCAGCGTAATACGGTTTCTGTGATCAGCTGCGGAATTTGCTCTGTGGTTAATACGTGAGCAAACAACATGGCGTTTGCGATGATAAACATCAACATCACGCTTAATTTCGCAGACTCTAATAATACTCGCGGGCATTCGCTCAGTTTCACATCTTTATAAATAAAGACCGCAACAAAGAAAGAGTAAACGGCGGCGACTGCGGCAGCTTCTGTCGGAGTAAAGATACCGCTGTAGATACCGCCGAGGATAATCACCATCAGTAATAATCCCCAAATCGCTTTACGTCCTGCGGTTAACCACTCTTTGACCGTTGCTCTTGGTTGTGCCGGTAAATTTTTAATGCGCGCTACAATATAGATGGCAACCATTAATACTACGCCGAGTAATAGCCCCGGAATTACCCCTGCCATAAAGAGTTTACCTACTGAGGTTTCTGTGGCTGCGGCATACACAACCATAACAACAGAAGGTGGGATTAAGATTCCGAGTGTTCCCGCATTACAGATGATCCCTGTACCAAAGCCGACCGGGTAACCTGAGCGCACCATCCCCGCAATCGCAATAGAACCGACAGCGGCAACCGTTGCAGGGCTTGAACCTGAAAGTGCGGCAAATAACATACAAGAAAGTACCGCTGCAATGGCTAAACCACCGCGAATATGTCCGACCGTAGCGTTAGCGAAGTCAATAAGGCGTTTTGCCACACCGCCCGTGGTCATGAACGCACCGGCTAAGAGGAAGAACGGAATAGCAAGTAAAGTGTAATGCTCTGATGTTTCAAAAAGCTTGATGGCTAATGAACTGACGGAGTCTTGGCTAAACAACATAATAGTGATTGCCCCCGATAAACCAAGGGAGACGGCAATCGGCACGCCAATAAACATCAATACAAATAAAAGCACAAATAAAACCAGAATTGTCATTTTTCTTCTCCTTGTGCTAATTTCAAGGCATCTTCACTCTCATCAGCCAAACCTAAGTTAGTCTGTTTACCTTGTAAAATACGAATTAAAATTTCAATAAAACGAATAGTAATTAAGGCAAAGCCAAGAGGCATAATTAAACCGACTTGCCAAAGTTTGATGTTAAAATGGTGAAGGTCGTCTGCACCAATGTCAGTGACATACATTGCATGAATCCACTCATAGCTGGCGATCGCAATTAAAACTCCGTATGCCAAACATGCGGCAACGGCAAATAAGCTGACAACTTTTTGCCCTGATTTAGAGAGCTTTTTGACTAATACATCAACACCGATATGCCCTGCGGTTTTTACCCCGTAAGACGCACCGAAAAAGATCAACCACCCGAAGCAGACTTTAGTAATCGCAACACTCCAAGTCATGTCTTGGGCTGTTTCCATAATAAATTCGCCAACTGGCTCGGCAATCGCCGCTGTAGCCGGGAATTTATCGGCTAACTCAAAGAAAACGTTATAAAGATTATTAAATACAACATAAAAGAAAGTAACTAAGGTCATTACCATCAACAATATCGCAATAAAACATTCTTCAAAACGATCCCAAAACCACTTTAAAGAAGACATCTTTTTACTCCATTAAATAAAAGAAAGTGCGACAACAGCTACTGCTGTCGCACCTAATGATGAAACAGTTACTGTTTGTTTGAAGCTTCAGCCGCTTTAATTAAATCAGCGCCGATAGCATCTTCAAATTGTTTCCACACAGGTTTCACCATTTCACGCCATTTTTCACGCTGTTCCGGTGTTAATGTCACGATAGTTGAAGCGCCTGAGGCAACAATTTTTTGTTTATCCGCTTGGTTTAATTCGTGCGATTGTTTATTCACTTCAACGGACACTTCATCAAGAATCTTGGTTAATTCTGCACGAATATCCGCCGGGATGTCGTTCCAGAATTTGGTGTTCACGATAACCATGTAAGAAAGTAAACCGTGGTTAGATTCGGTGATGAATTTTTGTACTTCATGAATTTTTTGTGAGTAAATATTTGAGTATGGGTTTTCCGCACCGTTGACTACACCTGTTTGTAAGCCTTGATACATCTCGCCAAATGCCATTTTACGCGGAATCGCACGTAATGCTTTAAACTGTGCGTCCAACACTTCTGAGTTTTGTACACGGAATTTCAAGCCGCGCGCATCTTTCGGCTCACGTAATTCCTTATTTGCAGAAAGTTGTTTTAAGTCATTATTCCAGTATGCAAGACCGGTAATACCTTTATCTTCCATCGAACCGAGTAATGATTTACCTTCAGGGCTTTGCTCAAAACGCTCAACGGCTTTGATGTCATCAAATAAGAACGGTAAATCGAAAATTTGAATTTTCGGAGTGTATTTGTCAAATTTGGCTAATGATGGTGCAAGCATTTGTACGTTGTTTAACAGTAACGCTTCCATCTCTTTTCCGTCACCGTAAAGTGATGAGTTCGGATACACTTCTACTTTCACTTTACCTGCTAAACGCTCGTCCACCAATTTTTGGAACATTAACGCACCCTGACCTTTTGGGGTTTCGTTTGCTACCACGTGTGAGAATTTGATGACAATCGGATTTGCCCACGCCGGTAATGATAATGCTGCACTCATCACTAATGCACCGACAGCTTTTTTAAAATTTTTAGATAACATTGTACACCTCTTAAAAATATAGGACTAAGTAACCGCCGTACAATTTGCCTTAATCCCAAAAAAAGTAAACATTTTCTTTACAAAAATTTGACATACCTCTCACTTTTTTTAAAAAGAATTATAACTCCAACAATGCGTTGTTAAGTGGAGCATATTGATAATTTCTTAAAATTACAAAATTTTATCGAAATCTGAGCGCTTGTATGAAATGGTGCTTGACTTATTTCTATTGTACTAGTTTAATAGTACAAAAATTTAAACAAGGACAGCGAAATGATCGTGCAGATTCAACAAAGGGAACTTCCTTATTACGCCGATACTACGGCGATTTTTCACTATTTATGTGGTAACCAACCCCATACACTTTTATTAGACTCGGCAGAAATTCAAAGTAAAAACAGCCTAAAAAGCCTACTCTTTGCACAGTCTGCGTTACATATTTTCTGCGAGGGACAACAGGTCAATTTTCAGGCTCTCACCGCAAATGGCAAAGCAGTTTTACCCTTAATCGAACAGGCGTTAAATCAGCTAAACCCTGCCCCAATTTGCAAATTTTTTGCGGAATCTGACCGCTTGCAAGCAGATTTTCCTGTGCTCAACGAAGCCTTAGACGAAGACAGCAAACTGAAAACCACCACCATTTTTGACGGCTTGCGTACCGTCAGCCGGCTCTTTGCCAATTCAGATTCGCCCATCTAT
>JBGXMX010000125.1:0-4631 GCA_041809245.1 Glaesserella sp. | reverse complement strand
TATCCCCCCTTAGCTCAGTCGGTTAGAGCAGGCGACTCATAATCGCTTGGTCACTGGTTCAAGTCCGGTAGGGGGGGACCATCCAAGCTATCGCCTCTTATCGTAACCTATCGCAAACCCCTTGAAAATAAAGACTTTAGCGCGAATTCTCCTCTTTTCACTTGTTGTTTTTTATCGTATTTTAGCGTATTAAATCATATTTTATAGTAACACCAACAGTAACACCGGCTATAATGTTACCAAATCCAATGTTACTTAAAGTGGGGAAAAGCCCTGATATATAAGGCGTGAGACGATATGGTAATACGTTTAAGGTGGTGGCTGAAGATTGGTTTAACACGAAATATAAACCGACAGTCTTAGAGAAAACCGCGCTAAAAACGTGGGCAAGATTTGAAAATTATCTATTCCCAAAACTTGAGAACCACTTTATCGGTGATATTAAGCCCAGCTATCTTATTGAGTTATTGAAGCCGATTGATGCGCGGGGGCAGAGTGGTACGCTGTTTAGGCTGATTGGTTTGGTGAATAATGTCTTGAATCACGGCGTGAATTCAGGCTTAATCGAGTTCAACTATTGTGAAAAAGTGGGTAGCGCATTTACTCAGAGACCACACGAACACCACCCAACAATTGCGCCGGACGAATTGCCGAGCTTTTTATCTGCCTTGAATAATTCCAACCGTGATTTAGTTACGAAGCTCTTGGTTAAATGGTTACTTTTGACAATGGTGCGAGCCTCAGAGGCGGTTTCCGTTGAATGGAGCGAAATAGATTGGGATAACAAGTTATGGAACATTCCGAAAGAAAAAATGAAAGGGCGTAAAAACGAAAAACGCCCCCACGATGTTCCGCTTTCAGCTCAGGCGCTAATGATTTTGGATAAGATGAAAACCATCAACGGGCACAGAAAATACGTTTTCACGCATTATAGCGATCCTAATCGCTCAATGAGCAGCCAAACCCCAAACAATGCTATCAAGCGCCTAGATGATGGACGATATAAAGGCTTATTAGTGGCGCACGGCTTGCGCAGTATTGCCAGCACTTATTTACACGATATGTTCACAGAAGAATCGCCGGTGGTGGAGGCTTGTTTATCTCACATTAGCGGAGATCAAACGAAGAATTCGTATTACAGGGGGCAGTATTTGGCGCGTAGAAAAGCCATAATGCAGGCTTGGGGCGATTATGTCGAGAAATGTTCAATCGTTCCAACCATTATCTAAAACCTTCAAGCCTAGCCTATCTGCTAGGCTTTTTTATCCCCTTCCTTTTATATTTTTTATAACTTTCTCTTATTTACTCACTTTCTCACTTTTCCACTTATAAAAGAAATAATATATTGATTTATAAAGAAAAAATAGCAAGTGGGTTATAAGTGGGAAAGTGTTTTAATCAAAATGAACATTTCTGCCTAAAAACACATCAAAAAAATAAATTGTAAATTTAGCTTCCGTTTCTTTTCGTATCCTAACTATAAAAATTCCCTTACTTTACAACGAGTTACAAGCCTATATATTGTGTTATGGGCTTATTGTAAGCCGTCTTAATTAAGAGGGTTTTTATGAAAATTCACAATCAAATCAGAAAAGAAGTAATTGATTTTCTGACGGAGCATTTACAGGAAATTTATTACTTTCATAACGGCTTGCCGAAGATTATCGACACTGATAACGAATTCTTCTTTCACCTCTAGAGCTTCTTCACTACCTTTCTGTTCTTCTAATAGTTGTTTAGCGGTCATAGCATCAGGAAATGTATCTAATAGCAGTCTGACAATTCCTCCCGCTTCTTGCTCCAGTTTGTCTTTTAAGTGGTAGTCTTTTTCGCTTTCGCTGACTACCTTGTTAAACTGGAATATAACCCTTCTTCGAGATGTACCGCCTTTCTGCTCTTTGAATATAATCGGACTGTTCCCTGTGATTAAGAAAATCGCTTTTACCGTGTCTTTGAATGCTCCTTTATAGAGCGGGCGGAAGCTGATTGAATCGCCCCCGGTAATCGATCTTAGAACGCCTCCATCACTGATATAGCTTTCTTGATCGGGTGAATAAACCAAGGTAAAAGCAATATTTGGTGGCAAGGTAACGAGTACCAAGCCTACCCGATTAATGCGGACAGTTTTGAAATTAGCGGTCAAGGGCCGAGTAATCGAGCTACATTGACAATCTCAAATCTGTACGGAATCGTAACAGCGTTAGCTGCAGATTTCGGGCAAGGGATTGGGGCAAAAGTTACCCGCCATTTGGTTTATGCGCAATTCCTTGACACACGGAATTTCCCGAACGGGTAGAACCCACAAGCCGACACGACACAGGAAAGCGTGAGCTTATTTGTGATCGAGCAGCTGAAAAGCCTGAACGACGAAATCGCTACCTTTGAGTTAGTCTCACCCGCAGAAACGGACAATGCACGAATCCCGCTGTTGATGATTACCTCGGATGTTTGTATTTGGCAATATCGTTCTGCGGAGTGTGGCTACACAGGCGGACCGGTTGCCGATGAGAAAGATAATCCGACAACCGATCCGAAAAAAGACGCTTGCTCTCACTGTTTGCGAGGGTGCAAGTTGAGATTTGGGGCTAACGCCATTTTGCCGTTTGGGGGATTCCCAAGTACGACGCAGTATGGGGCTTAAGTAAATAGCGGTTCTATGTGAAATGTAGCACGTTGTTCTAATTGCCACAAATCATAATCCGCTTGCATACCTAACCATAATTTTGGGGTGGTATTAGGCAATAGCTGACTTAAACGGAGTGCCATTTCAGGGGTAATCGCTGATTTTTCATTGATAATGCGAGATAAGCAGACACGAGTAACACCAAGTTGTTTAGCAATTTGAGTAATGCTGGAGTCGGTATTATCTAGGTATTCTTTTAACAGCAAGCCTGGATGTGGCGGGTTAAACATTCTCATTCTTCAGCTCCTTAATGATAATCTTGATAATCCACAATTTCCGCGTGACCGTTTTCAAATTTAAAGGTTAAACGCCAGTTTTTATTGACTTTGACACTCCAATGACCAACAAGATTGCCTTGTAATGGGTGTAAATCCCAACCGGGAAAGTTCATTGCAGAAACAGTTTCAGCATTCTCTAGTGTAGCAAGTTGAAGACGTAATTTAGAAGCGTGGTTAGCTTGAATACCTGCTGTTGAACCTGTTTCAAAAAATAGCTTTAAGCCTTTATGTTTAAACGAGAGAATCATTGTGGTTATCCTTGTGTATACAGTAAGCATACACTCAAATCTTAACTTGTAAATAGGTTGTATACAATAATGCAAAATATCTCTTTTATAGAACAAATTTTATATCACGCCAAACGCTTAGAACCGCAAGAAAGTTGCGGTTTTGTCGTTTCTAAGGGCGGTAAACAACATTATTTCCCTTGCGAGAATATCGCAGTCGATCCGATTAATCACTTTGAAATTTCGCCTGATGATTGGATTGCCGTAGACGTGTAACAGCTCAATAATTTTCGGTTTTGGACGTTCTTCTTCAAATTCAGGCTGATAACGTGACGCATCTTGGGCGTTCATCGTAATCTGTGCTTTGGCGTGAGCTTTCATGAGCCCAACTTGCAAAATTTTCTCTAAAATTGACCGCTTGTCATCCTAACAAACTTGAAATTCATTGACTTTATTTAAATTTATCGCTAATTTACGTGCGTTTTTTACGCAAAAATAACTTTTATTTAACAGGAGATGTTATGCAAGATCGTTTAGTCACCTCGGCACGTGGTGAGTCATTATTAAGCACCCACAAAGTACTACGTAACACCTATTTCTTATTAGGCTTAACCTTAGCCTTTTCTGCGGCTGTTGCCATGGTGTCTATGTCGCTCAATTTACCTCGCTTACCTTGGTGGGGAATGTTAGTCGGCTTTTATGGATTACTTTTCTTAACCAATGCCACTGCAAACAGCGCAATGGGTTTAGTCAGCGTTTTTGCATTAACTGGCTTTTTAGGTTATAGCTTAGGCCCGATTTTAAACGCTTACGTCAGCCACGGCTTAGGTGATGTGGTTGCACTCGCTTTTGGTGCGACAGCTACAGTATTCTTTGCTTGCTCCGCTTATGTATTAACCACTAAAAAAGATATGTCTTTCTTGTCAGGTATGATGATTGCGCTGTTTGTGGTTTTACTTGTCGGTGTGATTGCCAATATTTTCTTAACATTACCGGCATTAAGTTTAGCGATTAGTGCGTTATTTGTAGTTTTCTCCAGTGCTGCGATTTTAATGGCGACAAGCAATATTATTCACGGCGGTGAAACAAATTATATTCGTGCAACAGTAGATTTATATGTTTCTATTTATAATCTATTCGTTAGTTTCTTAAACCTTTTCGGTGCATTCGGTAGCGATGACTAACGTTTAAAAATAGAAGAAATGCCACATTTTGTGGCATTTTTTGTTTCTTTGCGGATGAAAGACAAATGACATTTTTTATTGACTATAATCAACAGCAAATTCCAACCGACGAATTCGGTTATTTAAAAAATTTGGCTGATTGGTCTGAGCCACTTGCCGAAGTGATGGCAAAAAAGGAAAATATTGAATTAACGCCTGCTCACTGGGAGATTATTTTCTTTGTGCGGGAATTCTATCAAGAATATAAAACCTCCCCCGC
>JBGXMX010000124.1:0-10525 GCA_041809245.1 Glaesserella sp. | reverse complement strand
TCAGGGTGACCGTAATAGCGGTTTTTGACCGAGCGGATTACCTGATAGCCTTCGCCTTTAAGTGCCAAGGGTTGTGCGCCGATAATACAGCCATTACTGTAGCCACCGATAGATTGGGCTTGTCCTGCGACAGGGGTTTTAATTTGTTCCCATTGTGAGGCAAATAAAGTAGAGGAGCATAAGGTTATGGTGGCAAGTAAAAATATTTTGAACGGGCGCATAGATCTTTCCAAAAACTGTAAATTAAGTTGGGCTATTCTAGAGGAAGGGGGAAGTAAAAGCAAAAGAGGGATAATGTAAAACTGCTTAAACTTTACTCGACAAATCCGCTTTAAAGAAAATTTAATAAAATTAATTTGACATCAACATAAGAAAAAGTTATTTCTATGTGCGTTTTTTGCGTGAGCAAAAGAAAGCCATCATCTGCATGATGGCGGGAGAGGCGCAACACTCAGGCAGCTTATTTTAGGGAACTAGCCCATTGATAAATAAGTGATGGGAGTGCTTGCCGAGGTGTGAATTCACTAGATAGGAATGATCATCGGCTGAATAGGTTGAATCCTATCAGCTGTCATTTAAAGCGGAATCTTAGTTTTAAATGGAGTGCTCTTAAATTTGTTGTTAACATCCGTTCTTAACAAACCTCAGTGCGCCATTCTTTCTTCCTACTTTAGCTGCTTTCTTTTTTTATTTTATCTTACCTATAGGAAGTTTTATATGTCTCATCTATCTGTTGCCAAATTCGGTGGTACAAGTGTTGCAAATTTTGAAGCGATGACCGCTTGCGCCAATATCGTGATGGCAGATGCCAATACTCGTGTGGTGGTACTTTCCGCCTCTGCGGGGGTAACCAACTATTTAGTAGAGTTAGCTAACGGCTGTAATGCCGAGCGTCGTGCTGAAATCTTAGCTGCAGTGCGTACTATTCAATACAACATTATTGATAAGTTACAACAGCCAAAAGCGGTTTCGGAAGAAGTTGATGCGTTATTACAACATGTTGCGGTACTTGCAGAGTCGGCAAGTCTTGCCACATCGGCGGCGTTAACCGATGAGCTAATTTGCCACGGTGAAATGATGTCGACTAAGATCTTCACCCAATTATTACAAGAAAGAAACTTCCCGGCAGTTTGGGTTGATGTGCGTGAAGTGGTGGCGACCAATAGTCATTATGGTAAGGCGGCGCCGAACGACGAGAAAACACAAAAGCAAGCAGATGCACTTCTTAAGCCGTTAATGAACGCGGGAAAAGTGGTCATTACACAAGGCTTTATCGGGCGAGATGATGAAGGCAAGACTACCACATTAGGGCGTGGCGGTAGCGACTATTCAGCCGCATTATTGGCTGAAGTGTTAAATGCCAACGATGTATTAATTTGGACGGATGTTCCGGGTATTTATACAACTGACCCTCGTGTAGTGCCTGCGGCACAGCGTATTGATACGATGAGCTTTAATGAAGCGGCGGAAATGGCTACCTTTGGGGCGAAAGTGCTTCATCCTGCGACATTATTACCTGCGGTACGTAGCAATATTCCTGTTTATGTCGGTTCAAGTAAGGCTCCTGAGCAAGGCGGTACTTGGGTTACACGTGATCCGCAGCCACGGCCGACTTTCCGTGCCTTAGCTTTACGTCGTAATCAAATTCTATTGACGCTTTCAAGTCTCAGTATGTTGCATGCTCAAGGCTTTTTAGCCAATGTGTTTGCAATTTTAGCGAAACATAAAATTTCGGTGGATGTGATTACCACCTCAGAAGTGAGTGTTGCCTTAACGCTGGATAAAACAGGTTCCGCTTCATCAGGGGCAGAAATGCTTTCTGAAGATCTGCTCACGGAATTACGTGCATACTGTAATGTAAACGTAGAAACGGATTTAGCGCTTGTTGCCATCATCGGCAATAACTTACATACTCAATCGGGTATTGCGAAAAAACTATTTGGTATCCTTTCGCCGTATAATGTCCGTTTAATTAGCTATGGCGCAAGCTCGAATAACGTTTGTACCTTAGTTCAAAACAGTCAAGCGGATGATATTATTCGTGCGTTACACGCAGAGTTGTTCGAACAGTAATAAAGCGATATCAAACATACCGAACCCTGTACGATCCGTACAGGGTTCGTCTTTTCTAATGAATTGAATGACAAGCGCTATGTTATGCTTAAAAATTTGCAATAGTGTAAGTATTTGGCATAGTGAATAAAAGGTCTAAATTTGACTACGATGTTCTACATGAATATTGGTATGTTCAACCCCTTCTTGATGTTCGTAGTCATATTTAAAGCCTTTTAGTTTGACTTGGATATTATTTTCTTGTGCATATACATTGGTGAAATCTTCAAGGAGTTCTAATATGTCGCTGGCGATATAAATTGCCCGTTCGGCATTGATAGTAATTTTGGAGTTCGGTTGAATGTTTTTTAATGTTTTCTTCAATGCGGCTTTATTTAAAAACGACACCTCTTCCCCAAGTTCTAGCACAATTTCATCCGCATCAGCCAGTTCTTCTCGGCTTAAGTAGTAAGCCCGTTTCATATTGCCGTGTAAGATAAATAAAATACTGATCACCAAACCGATTCCGACCCCTTTTAGCAGATCTAAAAATACGACGGCGATCATGGTGGCAAAAAACGGGATAAATTGATAAATACCTTTATGCCAAAAATGACGGTAAATGGCAGGACGTGTTAATTTATATCCGACCAATACTAAAATTGCCGCCAAACTTGCCAGCGGAATTAAATTTAAAATAGCGGGAATGGATAACACGCAGATAAACAATAAAATACCGTGAATAATAGCGGAGAGTTTATGTGTTGCGCCTGCATTGGCATTGGCAGAAGAGCGGACGATGACGGATGTCATCGGCAAACCGCCGATGAGCGATGCGACAATATTTCCTACGCCTTGGGCGCGTAATTCTCGGTTGGTATCGGTAATTCGACGGTGTACGTCTAAACGATCGGCGGCTTCAATGGATAGTAATGTTTCAATTGAAGCTACAATGGCAATTGTCACACCGGTAATCCACACATAGCTATGGCTAAAGCCGGCTAAATCAGGAAAACGAATGAGCTGCTCCGCTTCATCTAACGAATGGGGAACCGGTAACTGTACTAATTGATTGGTAGGAATGGCTAACGAGCTGTTAAATAGAATAAACAGCTGATTAATCGCAACACCGACAAGCACCGCCACTAAAGCGGAAGGCAATATTTTAATCTGTTTTAATCGGGGGATTTTTTCCCAACCGATCAGAATGATAAAAGAGACGATAGCAACCAATAATGAGCCGAGATGAATGTGAATAAACGGCTCGGATAAGAGCGGCAGTAAATTCGTACTGCCCAGTGCATAAGGCAGTTCTTTTAAAATAATGATAACACCGATTCCGGCTAACATGCCTTCGATTACGGCAATCGGAATATAATTGGTGATACTGCCCGCTTTAATCAAGCCGAGTAACAGTTGAATAACTCCGGCTATGACTCCGGCACATAAAAAGAGCTCGAACGAACCTAATTGTGTAATTGCCGCCAGTACAATCGCAGTCAGCCCGGCAGCCGGCCCGGAAACACTGATATGCGAGGTACTTAGCCAACCAATGACCACACCGCCGACGATACCGGATAAAACCCCTGAAAGCGGTGGTGCGCCTGAGGCTAAAGCAATGCCTAAACAAAGTGGTAAGGCAATTAAGAAAACGACTAATCCGGAGGCAAAATTACGTTTTAACAATAATCCTTTATGTTGTGTCACACTCATACAACGACTCATTAAATGAAAAATAATGGCTATTCTAATCCTTTTAGAAACCAAAAAATTTGGCTTATATCAGATTCTGATGATTTTCCGGCGCAAATAGCTGTGCATTTAAACCGCTTTGACGTTGAATATCGGCATTGACGGCTTGCAGCCATACCTTTTCATGACTAAAAAGGGTGAACTGCTGTTTTGCCCGTGTAACGGCGGTATAGAGCAGCTCTTTTGTCACTATCGGCGCATAAGTCGTCGGCATAATCAGTAATGTATGTGCAAATTCAGAACCTTGAGATTTGTGTACGGTCATCACATACGCCGCTTCATATTGCACAACCCGATTAGGCGACAGGCTCAGTGGCTCTTCTGTACCCGTGGTTTCAAAGTAGATCCGCAATTTCCCCGATTCATCGGGCAACATAATACCGATATCACCGCTAAAAATATGATTTTGCGGGGAGTTTTCTGTAATCAAAATCGGTTTGCCCATATAGCTATCCCGACTGTGATTAAAATGGATAAGATGCGCTTGTTGCAAGGCTTCTGCAATTGCGAGATTGAGCCGTTCCACACCAAATTCCCCGACCCGTAATGCGGACAGAAAACGGACTTGTTGAAAAGCCGCAAAAATTTGTGACACTGAAACCTTATCGGGTGATTTTATTCTCGCTTTCACTAAAGCTAAATAGGGCTGATAAAGCTCAACGGCTCTGGTGACAATCATATTAACGCACTGTTGTATCCATTGTGATTTTTCATGAAATTCAACAGCGGACGGATATTGAGCCAAATGCAGGTCGGCATAGCGCATTGTTGTAAAAATTTGCCAAGAATTGACCGCTTGTTGGGTATTAATCTGCATTGCCAGTTGCCCGATACCCGAATTGGCATCAAAACGATAGCTGTGGCGTAAATGACAAAGGGAGTCACAAATCGGCGGGAGCTGTGACGATGCCGGAGTAATGGCGTAACCTGTTGCATCGGTCAGATAGGCGCAATGTGCACCGCTATACCCTAAACGCAGTAATTCACCGAGTTCTCCCATCATATTTCCCGCCTCAACGGAGGCGAGTTGGTCTTTGTCGCCAAGCAGAATCAAGCGTGTCGAGGGTTTAAGTGCATTCAGTAATTTTTCCATGACAAACAAATCGATCATTGAGGCTTCATCCACGACCAGCAGATCCAAATGCAACGGATTTCCTTGGTGGTGACGCGGCGTATCGCTTTGTGCGTGCATTCCGAGTAACCGATGAATGGTAGAAGCGTTTGTGGGAACTTGTTGTTTTAATGATAGAGGAAGATCAAGACTGAATAAATTGGCTGAAATAGACTCTTTAAGGCGTGCAGCCGCTTTACCCGTAGGGGCAACCAGAGCAATGTTAAGCGGGGGTAAATTCTGCTTTTGTTGTTTGAGTTGTAACGCAGCCAATAATATTGCCACTGTTCGGGTTTTACCGGTTCCCGGCCCGCCTGAAATTAAACAAAACGGTCTGGCTAAAGCCGTGGCTACGGCAATTTTTTGCCAATCCGGTTGTGATTGGGGAGTAAAAAAGTGGCTTAATACGGCTTTATCCAGCGCCGTGTCTGCATTTTTTTGTGAAAATGTGACCGCTTGTTGTAAATAGCGGGCAATTCGATTTTCCGCTTGCCAGTAACGATAAAAATAAAGACGCTCGTGTTGAAATAACATTGGTGCGATCTGTTTAGGATCTTGACTAAATGCAATGTGTTCCTTTAAGACATTCTTCCATGTAAGCGGCGAAATATAACCGATTTTTTGCAAAATCTCTTGATGGTAATCCCGACTGAGGGCTTTTCCCTGTAAGCCGAAAGGGTTATTCGCCAAGCCGGAGTCCAAACGGATACAGCTATGCCCCTGCATGACGTTAAAAGAGACCAATGCACTGAGTAAAACGGCTAAGTTTTGTTGTTCGGATGAATAGTCGAATGCTTGCTGTTTGCACTCGATCATCTTGGCAAATTGATAATTGAGTTCGGAGATTATATTTTCGGTTTTAAGAGCGTGTAATAGGGCTAACATAGGCAAAAAGAGAGAACAATCAATGGCGAGAGTATATAAAAAATCCACGCAAGTGCGTGGATTTTTTGGTGTATGAGTAATTATTCTACACGTAAAATACGGCAAGTATTTGTACCGCCTTCTTTTAATTCATCACCGTGAGTTAGTAAGACTAAATCACCGGTCACTAAATAGCCTTGTTCTTTTAACAACGCAAGAGCTTTCTTCGCACCTTCGATAGTACGGCTGTCTTGATCGTAATGAACAGGGGTAACACCACGATATAACGCACAGCGGTTTAATGCTTGTTCGTTACGGGAAAGTGCATAGATTGGTAAACCTGAGCTGATACGGCTCATTAATTTTGCCGTTTCGCCTGAATTTGTTAATGCGATAATTGCAGAAACGCCTTCTAAATGGTTTGCGGTATACATGGCAGACATTGCAACGGCTTCATCTACGGTTTCAAAGGTGCCTTCCATTCGGTGGCGTGAAACATTGATGCTCGGCATACTTTCCGCACCTAAACAGACTTCCGCCATAGATTTTACGGTTTCAACAGGGTAGTCACCGTTTGCCGTTTCGCCTGAAAGCATTACTGCGTCAGTACCGTCTAATACTGCGTTCGCAACGTCCATCACTTCCGCACGGGTCGGCATTGGTTTTTTGATCATGGATTCCATCATTTGGGTTGCAGTAATTACAACACGGTTTAATTTACGTGAACGACGGATTAATTTTTTCTGAACGCCGACTAACGCCGCATCACCGATTTCAACACCTAAGTCACCACGAGCAACCATGATAACGTCCGCACCTAAAATGATGTCGTTCATTGCTTCTTCCGTTGCAACCGTTTCGGCACGTTCTACTTTTGCCACGATTTTGGTTTCTAAACCGGCTTCACGCGCTAATTGACGAGCATAGTTTAAATCTGCGCTGGATTGCGGGAAAGATACCGCTAAGTAATCCACGCCGATTTTCGCAGCTAATTTTATGTCTTCTTTATCTTTGTCTGTTAATGCCGGTGCAGATAAACCACCGCCTAATTTATTGATACCTTTGTTATTTGATAACGGACCGCCGACAGTAACTTCGGTAAATACTTTAGCGCCATCGATAGCAAGGACTTTTAATTGAACGTTACCGTCGTCTAATAAAAGAATGTCGCCCGGAACTACATCATTCGGAAGGTTTTTATAGTCAAGACCGACTGCATCTTGGTGACCTTCGCCTTTTGGTAATTCTGCGTCTAAGGTAAATTTATCACCGATATTTAAGAAAATTTTGCCTTCTTTGAAGGTTGAAACACGGATTTTAGGGCCTTGTAAGTCACCTAAGATTGCCACGTGTTTACCTAAACGTTTTGCAATTTCACGTACTTTTTCCGCACGACTGATATGATCATCAGGCACACCGTGTGAGAAGTTCATACGAACCATATTTGCACCTGCGGCAATAATCTTTTCTAACGTATTGCCACGGTCTGTTGCCGGACCCATTGTACAAACGATTTTGGTTCTTCTGAGTTTACGAGACATTATTTACTCCATAATTTTAAGTGTGAAAAATAGAAATCTGTTATCTGTTGCTTGCAACAAGTAAAAACGGCGTGCATTATACGCCCAAAATGTTTCAGTTTAAATAACCGAGGAGAAGACAACGATGAATATTTGGATTATGCGCCACGGAGAAGCCGAACCGACCGCCCCTACCGACGTGCAAAGAGCATTGACGGAAGAGGGAAGGAAAATGTCTTTCGAACAGGGTAAATGGATAGGAGAACAACTTATAAATCAAGGAGTTAAGTTAGATAAAATTATCGTTAGCCCCTATACCCGTACTCGTCAAACCTATAAGCAAGTGGTGGCCGGAATGCAAGCGGTCAATTTTGTGCAAAGTTTTGCAAATTCTCAAGAAAGCGGCATTGTCAGTTACTGGGATAAAGTGACGCCGGACAGCAGCACCTATAATATTTATCTGCATCTGGATATGCTTCGCGGACTCGGTAAAAAAAATGTGTTGATTATTTCTCACCTGCCGTTGGTTTTGGATTTAACTCACGAGCTACTTGAACAGTCTGTGTTTGTTCCGTTTTATCCGGCAACCGCCATTTGTATTGAATGGTTCGGAGAAGACGGCAAAATTATTGCCGGTAGAACGCCGTAGCAGGCAAACAGGATAATTACCCGTTATCGTGTTTGATAAATGATGTGTTCTATTGTCTAGAGAGAAAGAAATTCAATCAACAAAAATGCCAAACTAATAAAGGGAATAAAAGGAAGTTTGGCTAATTTGCGGCGATAATAAATCCAATAACATAATGTGAATATAATCCCCAATACGCAACTTAGTAAAATGAATATTAACATTTCCTCTAAGATGAATAACGGAGACAGTGCGAGTAATAACAATACATCTCCCCAGCCTAATACCTCTTTGTTAAAAATAGTTTGTGCCGTATAGGTGAAGAAGATTAAAAACACGCTGGAAATAAAAAGACAATGTATATATTCATATAACAGCGGGCTTTCTTGATTTAGCAGCTGAAATAGTGACAAAATAAAAATCAGCCCGACATAACGAATATCGGTTAAATAATAGAAGTAATCGATTATTGACAGATAAACCAATACAAACCCAATCAGTATTATTACAGGTTCGTGTCGGTAAAATAAAAAATATATCAATGGCATAAATATAAAGAAAATATAGGCATATTGTTCTCCTTTCGGTTGTAATGTTGATTTGCTACACCACTGTTTAAAATCCAAAGACATTTCAACCAAGTATTGAAAATCGGTATAGGCTTGGCGATTCATTCTATATGAAAAGGTTAAAAATTGTTTTCTCGCCCAGTATGCGAATAAAAAAGAGAACCATATCATCACTCAATCATTCCCCCCAAATCAAAAATAGGTAAATATAAGCCAAGCATTATTACCCCAATAATGATGCCCATAACCAGCATTAACAACGGTTCTAATAATTGAGACAGTAAATCTATCTGATAATCTAATTTTTGCTGATAATATTCGCTGATATATTCCAACATATAAGCAAGTTTTCCGCTCTGCTCACCGATTGTAATCATTTGGATCACATCCGAAGGAAAAAGACCACCGTTTAAACTTTCTGAAAAACGATAGCCCTGTTTGAGTTGTTGTAATGACATTTCAATTTCATTGTGTAGTTTAACATCCGGATTTTGAGCAGATAAGAAAGAATTTAAAATCATATCTAAGCGAATATGCGCACTGAGCATTAATGCGCAGTTTTGACAGAAGAAGATAATTCTTGCTTGATCAATAATAGAATGAAAGAGAGGTGAACGATTTAACAAACTCAGTTTTAACCTTGCGATAATTTGGCTGTTTTTAGATAAATGAATGAAAAATAGGAACAGTAAAAAACATAACGATAATAATACAAATCGGTTTTCGATAATAAAATTTGAAAGAATAAATAATATTTGAGTAATAACAGGTAAACTCTTATCTTTTTGTTGATATAAATCTGCAAAGCGAGGAACAATAAAAATTAATAATAACAAAGAGACCGAAATAGAAATACTCAATATCAAAAAAGGATAAAACAGAATTTTTTTTATTTTTTGGGTTAATTTTTCTGATTTGATCCGTGCTTGAGCCATATTTTTCAAAATATGAGATAATTGCCCGCTTTTTTCACCCATTTCAATCAGTTGAATTTCTTGCACAGACAGATAAGGCGGTAACTTTTTCAGCCCTTGAGAGAAAGAATAACCTGATTCTAATTGTTGAATCAAATGTAATAACCACAGATAAAGTTTGACCTGTCGGCAGGTTTCTAACAGCATATGAAGCGCTTGCTTTAACGGAACGGAGGCTTCCATTAATAAACTCAGTTGCTGAATTAACTGGGTGATGTGCGTATTTTTAGGCGTTGAGGTTAAGGTAAAATTTCGCATAAGACGAATTTGCGAATAGCCTTTTTTCAATAGCCGCTGGGTCAGATCTTCCGCACTTTGAGCTAGTGCCTTGCCTTTTTGCGGCTGCTGAAAGCGATTGAGCGCCTTCCATTGAAATTCGTAGACTTTAAACATAGCCGAACACCCGCTCCACTTCGGCCAAATCGGTGTGCTTTTCCTCAATTTTTTGTTTTGCACTCGCTAGTAGGCTTTCAAAGTCTAAGCAAGCGGTCTGTTTTGAGAAATTTTTTGCAGATTTAGTCAAGCATTGATACACCCCGATCCGCCCTTTATAGCCTTGATAACATTGCTCGCAACCTTGACCTTGACATTGAATGCACACTTTACGAACCAAGCGTTGAGCAATGACTAACAACAGTGAATTTTCGATTTCATAATCATGAATACCCAACTGGTTCAGCCGCTCAACCGCAGACAGGGCATCATTGGTATGGAGCGTTGAAAGCACTAAATGTCCTGTTTGTGCCGCTCTTAAGGCGATTTTGGCACTTTCCTCATCTCGAATCTCACCTAACATAATAATATCGGGATCTTGGCGTAAAAACGTACGTAATAGTCGGCTAAAATCAAGATCAATTGCAGGATTGACTTGAGTTTGAATTAAGCCCTCTATTTCAATTTCAATCGGATCTTCTGCCGTTAAAATATGCTTATCGGTCTGATTTAGATATTGCAACGCACTATATAAGGTAATGCTTTTACCGCTTCCCGTTGGTCCTGTGACTAATATTAACCCCTGAGGCTGTTTTAGAGCTTGAATCAGTTTGTCTTTCTGC
>JBGXMX010000123.1:0-4221 GCA_041809245.1 Glaesserella sp. | reverse complement strand
CTTTAATACGTGGCATTTCGGTTGCCATTTCTTCTTTTGCGATACGATATGCTTCACCCATACCTACGATTTGATGAACAGGTAATGTACCTGAACGCATACCACGCTCGTGGCCACCACCGTGAATGATCGCTTCTAAACGCACGCGTGGTTTACGGCAAACATATAAACCGCCGATACCTTTTGGCCCGTAAAGTTTATGGCTTGAGAAAGACATTAAATCTACGTTTAATGCTTGAACGTCCACAGGGATTTTACCCACTGATTGTGTTGCATCCACGTGGAAAATGATTTTTTTCGCACGGCAGATTTTACCGATCTCTTCGATTGGTTGAATAACGCCAATCTCATTATTCACGTGCATTACGGAGACTAAAATGGTATCCGGGCGAATTGCGGCTTCAAATTTTGCAAGGTCAATTAAACCCGTTGTTTCAGGCTCTAAATAAGTGACTTCAAACCCTTCACGTTCTAACTGACGGCAAGTATCTAATACTGCTTTGTGTTCCGTTTTAACAGTGATAATGTGTTTACCTTTGGTTTGGTAGAAATGTGCAGCACCTTTAATTGCAAGGTTGTCTGACTCAGTTGCACCTGAAGTAAATACGATTTCACGTGCATCAGCACCGATTAAATCTGCGATTTGATTACGAGCGATATCTACCGCTTCTTCCGCTTCCCAACCAAATTTGTGAGAACGAGAGGCCGGGTTACCAAACACGCCGTCCTTTGTCATATATTCCATCATTTTTTTTGCAACGCGCTCATCCACCGGCGTGGTTGCTGCGTAGTCCAAATAAATTGGTAATTTCATTGTTACTCCTAACTAAGGGATTTTTATAAGATTAATGGTGATGATCGTGGCAGTGAGAGGTCTCACAATCGTGATCGCTATTTTCTTCAACTAATTCGGCTAAAGTAATGGTGTGTAGATATTGCTCTATTTGGTTCTCTAAACGCTCCCACAAAGAATGGGTCAAACAGCGACTATTTTTGCTGCAATTTCCACTTCCTTTACATTTGGAAACATCGACACTTTCATTGACGGCAGCAATGATCATGCCGACATTGATCTCTTCAGGCGTTTTACCCAATTGGTAACCACCACCCGGTCCACGTACACTGTGAACAATTCCTTCTCGACGAAGTTGGGCAAAAAGTTGTTCTAAATAGGAAAGTGAGATTGCCTGACGATCAGAGATATCCGCAAGACTTACCGGCATCTCTTGGCCGTGTAATGCAATGTCTAACATTGCTGTGACCGCATAACGTCCTCGTGAAGTTAGTTTCATTCTAAAGCCTTACTTAAAGATGATTACTGATGAGAAGAATTCTATATACCCCAGTAGTTTAGTCAAGTATTTTTACCTAATCACAATAAAAGGTTATACAAATTAATCTTTAACTTTTGATAGTATTTGCTGATAACATTAAATAAATGTCACCCAAAAACGATAGGATTTTAAACGATTTTCAAAAATAATTCAGAGATATTATTAGGTATATGTGTCACAAAAAAACAAGCGGTTCGTTTTAACAAAAAATTTGCAAAATTTTATGATAAACAGACCGCTTGTTGTGAAATGAAACCGATAACCTCAATATCTCATCATATTTAACCGTGGATAACTCACAGTTCTTGTCATATAAGCTTTAACGTAGAAGACTGCCGCTACTTATAATCATATTGATAATATTCATAACGATTAGAAGCTTTACGTTTTATGCCGTTTAAAATAAAGCCTTTGATTGTTACTCCTGCTCGTTCAAAACGCTCACGTGCAGTTTCAATCTCTTTAATAGTCGTTTCACCGAAACGACCGACAAGAAGCGATGTTCCTACATAGCGCCCTACTATCGCCGCATCCGTTACCGCAAGAATCGGGGCGGTATCTATAATTACCAAATCATATTGTTCGGATGCCCAATCCAATAATTCTTGGAAACGGCTATTTGATAATAATTCGGACGGATTCGGCGGTGTCTCGCCTTTTAATATCACATCAAAACTACCATAATGCTGTACGGCTTGCTCAAACGGAAGCTGTTGCGAAATCACTGCACTCAGCCCTATCTTTTTAGGTAATCCGAGGAAGCGACGTAAATAACTGCGACGTAAATCTGCATCAATTAATAAAACCTTCTGCCCTGTTTTTGACAGAACATTTGCTAAGTTGGTTGAAATAAAACTTTTACCTACAGAAGGCGATGAACCGGAGATCATCAAAATATTATTTTTTGCTTCAAGCATCGCAAAATGTAAGCTTGTTCTTAGGCTACGCAGCGCCTCAACTGCCGAATCCGCCGGATGTGATTCCGAGAGCAACTGATAAGTACCTGCAATGTGATGTGCTGAAACTACAGGTTGTGCCGTTGAATAAGGCACCGTTGCATAAGTGGCTAAACCGATGGCATCTATATCTGAGGTTGACTCAATACCACGGTGTAACAGCGTTTTGATAATTGCCGCCATAGCAGAGAGTACGACTCCTAAAATAAAAGAGAGTGCAACAATCACCGCTTTTTTCGGTGCAACCGGTTCAGGAAACACCTGTGCCTCATCAAGAATACGCACATTACCAATCGCACTGGCTTTAACAATTTCCAGCTCTTGCATTTTATTTAGAAGTTGAATGTAGATCTGTTGGTTTACTTCTAAATCTCGCGTTAAACGAATAATCTCTTTTTGCGTATTCGGTAAACGCTCAACTTGTTTGTTTAAACGCTCTTTCTCTTCATTAAGTACCTTACGTTTATCTATCAATGCCACATAAGCCGGGTGATTTCGAGTAAATTTTTGCGAAATTTCACTCTCTTTTAAAGTAAGTTCGTTAAGATCGGCTTCGAGTTGAACCATGACATCCAATGCGGATTTCGCTTCCAAACTTAAATCTATCGATTCATTTTTTAAACGGAATTCATTTAAGCTATTTTCCGATTCGGATAAACGTTGCTTAATTTCAGGTAACTGACGAGTCAAAAATTCTAAACTTTTAGAAGCTTCCGCAGAATTACGGGCAATATTTTGTAAGAGGTAATTTTCCGAAATACTTTTTACAACCCGCTTAATATGACTTTTATTTTCGCCATTAATCGAAATTTCAATGATACCCGTCTGTTTGCCGCTCTCAGAAACAGAAATTTGCTTTTGTAATCCGGTAATTGCGCTGAGTTCATCAATTTTATTAATGACAAAACGCTGCCCCGGCTGCGCTGCTAATTCGGAAACAAGAAAAATCAGGTCGTCCGTTTCGTATCTTTTACCTACACTTCCTTCTAAAATTTTCTCGTCTGCAAAAAAAAGTGAAAAACTCTCCGCTTGTTCGCCCACTTCTAAAATCACTGAATCTAAATAGCGATTTTTAGGCACAAACTGAGTAACGGTTAATACAGGCTCATTTCCCATTAATCGGGCAAGCCCCTTACCTATTAGCGGAATGGAAAACTCAGGGCTCACTTGAGTTGTCAGGTTCAGTTGCTCAACGGTATTTGCCAACACCATTCGCGATTTAAGAATGGCTACTTCTGTATCGGAAGACGATTTCTCTTCAAAAATACCGGCAAAATCTTTTAATGCCCCCCCTGACGATTTACTTTCTACCTGAATCGAAGCATTCGCCGTATAAATAGGTGTCGCTAGTAGCGCATAGCCAATACCCAATGCTATGGTAAACAGTGTAAATAGAATAATCCACCATTTGTAATCTAACAAAGCGCCAAAAAGTTTGGCAAGATCAATTTCATCATTATTGTTATTTCCGTTCATTACCGAATTACCTTGTTATATTATAATTTTTGCTGCCATTTCAAAGCAGCCTTCTCAATTAAATCGTACGCATATTCAAACATTTCTTGACTTTGGCGATAAGGGTCGGGAATATCTTTATGATTATCCAGCCAATGCCCAAATAACATTACTTTACCCATAGACTCAGGTGAAATTTGTTGAACCTGTTCAATATGCCCTTTTTCCATCACCAAAATCAAATCAGCCTGTTTACACAGTTCTTGAGTTAACTGTTGTGAGCGGTGACTTGAAATATCTAAACCATGGGATTGTGCTACATGAATCATCATCGCATCAGCAGATTTTCCTACTAAATGGCTACGTTCTGAAGCAATCCCCGCCGAAGCAATTGATTTTTGCGGGAAGTATTTTTGCAATAATTTCTCTCCCACAGGAGAACGGCAGATATTCCCAACACAAACCACTAAAATATT
>JBGXMX010000122.1:0-20985 GCA_041809245.1 Glaesserella sp. | reverse complement strand
ACTTAGGATTGTGACTTTTTTAGAAGATTATAATAAAAAATCTCAAATTTAATCGTCTATTTTAGGGTCTTAAAGCATTTTATAAATTGCAAATGATAACGAAATCTTTACAAAAACCTAATTTAATCTAATTAAATCAATATGTTACAATGTTTCGAACAGTTGTGGTTACAAACGAGCGCCATCATGGTTGAATGGATTTATGGATGATTTGTCATCGGTCTAAAATCCCACATTTAGAAAATGTGGGATTTTTTCAATTATTTCTGTTCACTGTTATCCGGCAGGCTTAAAATTGGCGGATGTGTCGCTGTCTTCAATTCGACATTCACATCTTTTAAACCTTCCGCTTTAATTTGTTCCGCTAATGTGCGATCACCCGTTTTCTCTGCTACATACAACGCCATCATACGATCATCGGCAACACATTCGTGATGTTCCAATAGCTGAACGAAATACGGTTTGGCTAAATTAAACTGTGCTTGACGACCTAAAATATAGCCGAGAGCGCGAGCATAATCGTCCGTGTAGTTGTTTTTTGCTTTAGTGAAACGTTTTTCTAAAACTTTAAGTAATTTACTGTCCGGTTCTACTTGAAGCTGCGTTAACACTTTAAAGAGCGGGGTGAGTTGTTCATCCTCATATTTTTTCAAGGTTTCTAACGCAATCTCTTCCGCTGAGCTATGGTCATCACTTGCAATCAAACGTTTGATTAATCCGACACGGGCGTAAACCGAGCGACGGCGACGGCTTGGCTGATTATCCCACCATTTGAGCAAACCTTCCTGCCCTTCTTCATTCATCACTTCGTCAAGTAAACCGTCATCAACTTGTTGTTCTAGAGATTCATATTCTTGTGCGCTAAGGAAACTACGTTGCCCAATTTCCACTAACACCTCATCAAGCGCTTTATAAGCTTTTGATTTCTGATAGATTTCAATTGCAAGTCGTAATGCTTCCGTGTTATTCGGTACCAATTCTAATAAGCTATCGACGGCACTTCGTGCTGCCGGCAATTTACCCTGTTGTAGTAAGATACGGGTTCTGGCCACTTCAACGGCGACATTATTCGGACCGGCGATTTTTGCCGCCTCAATTAAATGTTTGTTTGCCGCTAATTCATCGCCACGCTGTTGTGCCGCTTCAGCCGCTTTAATAAAGTTAAGAATAGGCTCATCAGAATGTTTGGCGTTTTTACTGATTAATTTTTCGGCTTTGGAATAGTCTCCTTCCGTCATTTTCATCAAGCCTTCAAGAGTCTGCTGTTGTGCAATTTTACGTTTACGATTGCCGAACCATTGATAAGTATCACGACTTAAACGGATAAAGCGAGTTACAATCCATTCCAGCGTATAAATAATAGCTAGTGCAATAACGAAGAAAATCACCAACATCACCAAGCTCATTTCAATAACTTGAGTAGCCGTTTCAATCCGCACATAGCCTTGTTGCCCTGCAATATAAGGCCCTAATACCAAGCCTGCAAGAACAAGTAACATTAAAAAGAGAACTCTAAACATAGTCTATCTCCTTATTGCGCTTGCACAGGTTGTTCGGTTGTAGAAGGAGCAGGCTCAACCGGTTTAGCTTCTTCTGCTTGAGCAGGTGCTTCTTCTACTTTCAATAACTCTAGTGATTTGTCATCTTCCAGTGCAATTTTTTCCACTTTACGCGGCGATTTATTTAAAAATTGATCAAGCAATTTCAAGCTTTGCAACTGTGTCGGCGCATCTACATAAATGGATTGATCCATCAAATCATCCAATTCTTTTAAGAAATGGGCGACATTTTCATTGCTCACATCAAAATAACTTCTTGTCCAACTGCTTACCGCTTCTAAAGACTGTTTATAAAGCTCATTTTGTTGGCGAGGAACAGCCAAAATCGCAATTTGCAAACGCAGGCGAATATTTTCACGCAGATAAATTTCTTGATTTGGTGCAATAAAACCTTTATCCACCGCAACATTTTTATCTGTGACTCGAATAAAGCGGCTTAAGAACGAATTGGCACTTTTTTCAATATTCGACTGCCAATCCGCAATAGAATCGCTCACTTCTTGGGTATTACTCTGCCCCTGTTCCGTAGCAATTTCAGCCATTGGCATATTATCGACCAAGTTGGCGAGAAGAGCTAAACGCTGCATCAAGTTATTTTGGTCAACTTCGTTCACACTGGTTAATTGGTTCAGGTCGGATTTTATCGCCTCGCGAATACTTAACGCTTGCGGAGAAGAAACCGCACTTAATACGTTATCCGCTTCCATTAACAGGCTTTTTGCCGTATCAATGTCGTTATCAAGTACCATTTTACGAAGTGCATTATTAAGTAAAAAATCCGCATCGGAAAGAAGCCACGCCGTTTGATCAACCTGCGGACTTGAGCCTAATTTTTGAATTTCACCTTGTAACTGTTTGATTTGTTGTAAATAGTGACCTTGAGCAAGTTCTAGCTGGCTGATACGCTCAAGAGATTGGCGATAATCCGCTTCCAATTGACCGATTTTGACTTTTTCCGCATCAAAATTAGGCAATTCAACGGTTGTTTGAAGAGGCTGGGTTTGAGTTAATTCTGTTTTTAACGCTGCGATTTGTTGTTCTACACCGGCAAATTTATTATTGGTTAAATAGTGTCCTGCCCCCCCAATACCGAGAGCGACCAACAAGGCTAAAAGAGCAAGCGTGCTACCGCCTGATTTTTTCGAGTTCGAAGAGGTTTGAACATTTTCCACATGAGCATCCTTATTTTCCGATATAGTTGCTGATGAAGCTTCTTCATTTTCACGATCTTTTGAAAAATTTTCTGAAATTTCAACCGCTTGTTCCGCTACGATTTCATCTTGAGCTTCCGGTTTTACCACCTCTTGTTTTTGCTCATCAGTTTCTTCCTTTTGTCTCTTATTGTGCTTTGTCATAGTTCCCACCTATTATGAAAGTTAAGATTCTTGATTCGCTAACAATGTTTGAAGCAAACTATTGTTATCCGCTTTGTTTGAAATTTGAACATCCGCCAAGCTCCACCCCAATTTAACGGCAATTCTTGCCAGTCGTTGACTTACGACAATCAGCTTACAACTCAATAACCACGCTTTGTCTTCCTCTGCCGTATTACTGACCAAGGCGGTAAGAATTTCACCGCTGGTAGCGACAACCACATCAATGCCGGCACGTTTACACAAGCTAATTTGTTCTTTTAAATCAACATCAACGGGAATTCTTTGATAGCATTCTAAGGTTTGAACCTGCGCTCCCCGCTTTTGAGCTTGTTCTGAAAAGAGTTCCCGCCCGCTATCGGCTCGTAAAATTAAAATATTTTTATCGGTTAGCTGCTGCATTTCAGGCAGCGCCAGTAAACTTTCACTATCTTCAGATTGTATCGGGTAAATAATGTTCTGTTCTATTTGGGCTGAAAAATAATTGGCGGAACCTTGTCCTACGGCAAAGTATTTTAGATCCGAACGCCAAGAAAAACCAGTTTGTACTAAGGTGTTATGCGCAAAATCTATCGCATTTTTAGATACTGCAAAAACATAATCTCCCGCATTTAAACGAGTAAGCGCAGAAGGCAAAGCCGGCAATTCCCGCCCCGCCTCCATTTGAAACAGCGGTTGATGGATAGCAAAAATATGATGTTGCGCAAGCATCTCAACTAATTGCTGCCCTCTGACATTCGGACGTGTTACTAATACATTCATAGCTTATTCATCTTGATAAACGGCGTGTAAAATTTTATCGGCGCCTTGAGCTAACAGTTGCTCGGCAACCGAAATGCCCAGCTGTTCCGCTTGAGCGATTGACGCACAACCTTGCGCTCGAATAATTTGCGAGCCGTCTAAAGCACCGACCAGTGCGGTTAAGGTCAAAACATCATGATTTAATTGCGCAAAACCGCCAATAGGTACTTGGCAACCGCCTTGTAAACGAGTGTTCATCGCACGTTCTGCCATCACACAACAAGCGGTCGGAAAATGATTTAATTCTGCAAGATAGTTTAAAACCCTCTTATCTTCTAAGCGCGCTTCAATACCTACGGCGCCTTGTCCTGCTGCGGGTAACGATTGTTCAACCGAAAGAAAGCTGCGAATTCGTTCAGCTAAACCCAGCCGAATTAGCCCTGCCGAAGCCAAAATAATCGCATCATACTCACCGTTATCCAATTTGTTCAGGCGAGTGCCGACATTCCCCCGCAAAGATTTGACCACAAGATGCGGATAATTTGCCATTAATTGACATTGTCGACGCAGGCTTGATGTGCCGACTATGGCACCTTTCGGCAAGTCGGCAAGAGAGGCGTAACGGTTGGAAACAAAAGCATCACGCGGATCTTCCCGCTCACAAATCACCGCAAGCCCCAAGCCATCGGGAAAGCTCATCGGCACGTCTTTCATGGAATGAACGGCAATATCGGCTCTATGTTCTAAAAGCGCCAACTCTAATTCTTTAACAAATAAGCCTTTTCCCCCGATTTTAGCTAACGGGCTATCTAAAATAATATCGCCTTTAGTCACCATTGTAACCAGTTCGACACAAAGGTGCGGAAAATGTTGCTCAAGCTTTGTTTTGACAAAATTAGCCTGCCATAACGCAAGCGGACTTTGGCGTGTTGCAATACGAAGAATTTCTTTCATTCAGGATAACTATTTTTATCTAAAAATGGCAATATCCTACCATTATTTACCCCATCTGCCAAAGAAATTGGCTGTTTTATAGTTTGCTTTTTTGTTATTAAAAAGTTTCTTAAAAATTAACAAGATGATAATAGTTCTCAAAAGATTGATGTAGATCATGAGTTTGGCAAATAGCTTAATAAATATAGGGAAAAACAACGCTAAATAGATAATAATTTCATTAGTTAAAATTAATCTTTAGAGGAACCTACTATGGCTCAAAATGCACAATCAGCACAACCTTATGATGCACAAGCAGAAGTCAATGAACTTGTAGAAAAAGGCTTAAAAGCGTTAGATGAATTTCGCTTATTAAACCAAGAACAAGTTGATTATATCGTGGCTAAAGCATCCGTTGCCGCCCTTGATAAACACGGTGTACTGGCATTACATGCGGTTGAAGAAACAGGACGTGGCGTCTTTGAAGACAAAGCGACGAAAAACCTGTTTGCCTGTGAATATGTCGTCAATAATATGCGACACCTCAAAACTGCAGGGGTTATCAGTGAAGATGATGTAACAGGTATTACTGAAATTGCCGACCCTGTCGGTGTTGTTTGCGGTATTACTCCAACTACTAACCCGACATCTACTACCATTTTCAAAGCGCTCATCGCTCTTAAAACCCGTAACCCTATCGTTTTTGCCTTCCACCCGTCAGCCCAGCAATGTTCTGCTCACGCTGCTCAAATCGTCTATGACGCTGCTGTTGCCGCAGGTGCACCGAAAAACTGTATTCAATGGATTAAAACACCGTCCATGGATGGCACTTCTCTTCTAATGAAACATAAAGGTATTGCAACCATTCTTGCAACGGGTGGTAATGCGATGGTTGAAGCCGCTTACTCTTGCGGTAAACCTGCGTTGGGGGTTGGTGCGGGTAACGTGCCGGCGTATGTAGAAAAAACCGCCAAACTCAAACAAGCGGTGTACGACATTGTAATGTCAAAATCCTTTGATAACGGCATGATCTGTGCCTCTGAACAAGCGGCAATCGTGGATAAAGAGATCTACGACGATTTCATCAAAGAGATGCAATCTTACGGCGTTTATCTTGTGAATAAAAAAGAGAAAGCGTTGCTTGAAAAATATATCTTCGGTGTAGATAAAGCCGATAAAGCAAGCTGCTCCGGCGCTAAATTAAACTCTGCGGTGGTAGGTAAACCTGCGGCTTGGATTGCAGAACAAGCGGGCTTTTCCGTACCGGAAAAAACCAATATTCTACTTGCAGAATGTAAAGAAGTGGGTGAAGCGGAACCGCTAACCCGTGAAAAATTATCGCCTGTCCTTGCTCTATTAAAATCAGATTCTACCGAACACGGTTTAGCCTTATCCGAAGCTATGGTGAATTTCCACGGTTTAGGCCACTCTGCCGCTATTCACACCCAAGATAAAGAATTAGCAAAAATCTTCGGTGAACGTGTGAAAGCCATTCGTGTGATTTGGAACTCACCATCTACCTTTGGCGGTATCGGTGATGTGTATAACTCTTTCTTGCCTTCTCTCACCTTAGGTTGTGGCTCTTACGGTAAAAACTCGGTGAGTAATAACGTAAGTGCATTCAATCTATTAAATATCAAACGTGTGGGCAGACGGAGAAATAATATGCAGTGGTTTAAAGTACCATCAAAAATCTACTTTGAGCGTGATTCAATTCAATATCTCAAATCAATGGTAGGTGCAGAGAAAGTGATGATCGTGACCGACAGATCGATGGTTGATCTTGGCTTTGTGGATCGTATTACTGAGCAACTTCGCCAACGCCGTAATAAAGTCACCTATCAGCTCTTTGCAGATGTCGAGCCAAACCCAAGTTTAGATACCGTTAAACGTGGTACGGAATTAATGCGTAGCTTCCAACCGGATACAATCATTGCTCTAGGTGGTGGTTCACCGATGGATGCAGCGAAAATTATGTGGTTATTCTATGAACAGCCAGAAGTAGATTTCCGTGACCTTGTTCAAAAATTTATGGATATTCGCAAACGTGCCTTCAAGTTCCCACAATTAGGACGTAAAGCGAAGTTTGTCGGTATTCCAACCACATCGGGAACAGGTTCTGAAGTCACACCATTTGCGGTAATTACCGATGGCGACATTAAATATCCGTTAGCAGACTACTCTCTGACTCCAACAGTCGCGATTGTCGATCCGGCATTGGTGATGTCTGTTCCATCTCACGTTGCCGCAGATACCGGCTTAGACGTATTAACTCACGCAACTGAGGCCTATGTGTCGATTCTTGCCAATGACTATACCGACGGTTTAGCACTACAAGCGATTAAACTTGTTTTTGAAAACTTAGAAAAATCGGTAAAAGCCTTTGATGAAGTCGCTCGTGAGAAAATGCACAACGCATCAACTATGGCTGGTATGGCATTTGCGAACGCTTTCTTAGGTATTTGTCACTCAATGGCACACAAAATCGGCGGTAAATTCCATACTGTTCACGGACGCACCAATGCAATCTTACTTCCGCATGTGATTCGTTATAACGGTACTCGCCCGACAAAAGTAGCAACTTGGCCGAAGTATACGGATTATGTTGCGGATGTGCGTTATCAAGATATTGCGAAAATGCTTGGTTTACCGGCAGCTACACCGGCAGAAGGGGTTGAATCTTATGCTAAAGCGGTGCACGATTTAGCCGTACGTTGCGGTGTGAAAATGTCGCTGAAAGATCAGGGCGTTGATGAAAAAGCCTTCCTTGATGCTCGTCGTGAATTAGCCTTCAATGCCTTTGAAGACCAATGTACACCGGCTAACCCACGTTTAGCGATGGTTACCGATATGGAAGAGATTATGACCAAGGCTTACTACGGTAAATAAACCTCTAAATATCAATAAGTTAAAACGTAATATTTAACTGTTTTTCACTAAATGGCGATCACATCTTTTTGTGGTCGCTTTTATTTTTGTTAAAAACATCCTATTAACGAATCACGATTGATATAAGGAATTTTCCATCCTTGTTCACCTTCAAATTGGATTGGCTTGAATAAATTGAAGTAGTGCTAAAAAATCGCTCTGTTTAAATTTACTTAGGTTATTATTTCCTTGATTCGGCAAATTTGCAAATTTTTATGCCAAAACGACCGCTTGCTATCCGCGCTTTATTCCAAATCCGAACTCATCACATCATCTTGTGAGCTGGCAATTACTCTTTTTTCATCCGCCCATTCGCCTAAGTCAATCAATTGACAACGCTGACTACAAAAAGGGCGGTATTTGTTTTCTTTTGACCAAACGACTTCTTTGTGGCAAGTCGGGCAATTTACAATTGTCATCTTTTCTCCTTCTGTTTGGCTAAATTAAGGTAGCGGTGATGTAATTTCGCAACCTGATGAGCTAAATTAATCGCATTTTCTTCAAGGGGCAGATTATTTTCAATCACGTCATCGGCATAATTTAAGCGTGTTTGACGATCGACTTGAGCGGCGATAATATTTTGAATCGTCTCGGCTTTGCTCTCATCCCGCTTTATCGCTCTTTCCAATTGAATATCGGGCAGAACGTCAACAACTAATACTCGATCACACAACTCGCTCAACTTATTTTCTATCAACAAAGGCACTACCCACAGCACATAAGGGGCGGATACCGCCTCTAATTGACGTAGCATTTCCGACCGAATCGCAGGATGTAGCAACTGATTCAGCCACTTTTTCTCTTGCTCGGAATGAAACACAATCTGACGCAGCGCTGTGCGATCTAAATTACCTTGTTTGTCTAAAATATGCAGTCCGAAATGCTCGACGATTTTGGTTAATAGAGGCGAGCCTTTTTCAACCACCTCTCGAGCCACAATATCGGCATCAATAATTGGCACATCCAACAACGCAAACAGATTGGCAATGGTCGATTTTCCACTGCCGATTCCGCCGGTTAAACCTACAATATAAGTCATGATTACTCTCTTACAAAAACAGTAGGCTAAATTCTCTCACAAATTGCCTTGCCGGCGGTCTCTTTTCTGTCAAATTTTGCAAAAAATTCGTCTAAACAGAGCGCTTGTAAAGAGATTAGCCGTTTTGTGATCTCATTCACAACTCTTTTTACTCATTTCGGCTATACTCCACTTCTATTATCTTTTTTGAAAAATTTCTCCAATAATTACCAAGGAATGATGATGTTATTAGCCGATTATTTTCAAAACCCTGCCGTTTTGCACCTTAATACGCAGCCCCATCACGCTTATTTTATTCCTTTTGCGAAGGGGCAAACGGCGTGTCAAATTGAACGCGAATCGTCACAGTATTTCCTCAATCTGAACGGTGATTGGGATTTTCACTACTACGCCGGTTATCAATCTCTTCCGACACAATTGGCGGAAATCCCCTTTGCACATCGTATTCCCGTACCGTCAAATTGGCAAAACCACGGCTTTGATCACCATCATTACACCAATATCAACTACCCTTTCCCGTTTGATCCGCCTTATGTGCCGATTGACAATCCGTGCGGCGTTTATCGTCGTATTTTTGAGTTGAAAAAGAACAACAGCAAACGTTATCTGCTGAACTTTGAAGGCGTGGATTCCTGTTTGTACGTGTATCTCAATCAACAATTTGTCGGCTACGGGCAAGTCAGCCACAGTACCAACGAGTTTGATGTGACGGATTTCTTATACGAAGGCGAGAACCATCTTATCGTTTTTGTACTGAAATGGTGCGACGGCAGCTATTTGGAAGATCAAGACAAATTCAGAATGTCGGGGATTTTTAGAGATGTCTATCTGCTCGAACGGGAGCAAAATTACCTGCAAGATTTCTTCATCCGCACCGCTTTGTCCGATGATTTACGTACCGCAGATCTCACGGTGGAATGCCGATTTGCACAAACGCCCAAATCGATTGAATACCAACTGTTCGCCCCAAACGGTACGTTAATTTGTTGCACACAAGGAACTGATTTTTCGGTCACGCTGAATAATGTGCAATTATGGAATGCCGAACAGCCACAGCTTTATCGATTGCACCTGATCACGGAAGAAGAAATCATCGAACAAAAAATCGGCTTCAGACACATTCACATTGAGCGCGGCGTGCTGCGTCTTAACGGACGGCCGATCAAATTCCGTGGTGTCAACCGCCACGACAGCGATCCGAAAACCGGTTACGCCATCAGCCGTGCGCAAGCACTCCAAGATTTAGCCTTGATGAAGCAACATAACATTAATGCGATTAGAACGGCGCATTACCCTAATTCACCGTGGTTTAGCGAATTGTGCGATCAATACGGCTTTTATCTGATCAGCGAAAGCGACATTGAAAGCCACGGAGCGAGTATGCTGTATGTCAGTACCCCCGAGCAGAGTATCTTTTTAAACCATTCACAGATTTGTGAGCATGAACAGATTCGCCAAAAAGCCATCGATAATTTCTGCTACTTTGCCTGCGATCCGCAATTCAAAGCCGCAATATTGGATCGCACCTACGCCAATGTCGAGCGGGACAAAAACCGTACGTCGGTCGTGATTTGGTCGCTCGGTAACGAAAGCGGTTACGGTGAAAATTTTGAAGCGGCGGCGCATTGGATTAAACAGCGTGATCCAAGCCGCTTGGTGCATTATGAAAGCTCGATTTATCAACATTCACAACATCAAAACGATTTAACTCCCCTTGATTTTTACAGCGAAATGTACGGTAGCCCTGAAGATGTAGCACGCTACTGCCAGCAGCCGCAAACCAAGCCGTTTTTACTGTGCGAATACAGTCATGCGATGGGAAATTCCAACGGCGATTTAGAAGACTACTTCCAAGTTTTTGAGAAATATGAACATGCCTGCGGCGGCTTCATTTGGGAATGGTGCGACCATACGCCTTATCTGCCAGACGGTTCGGGTAAATTAGGCTACGGCGGTGATTTCGGCGAATATCCTCACGACGGCAATTTCTGTGCCGACGGCTTAGTGTCGGCAGAACGAATCCCACACAGCAACCTGCTAGAACTCAAAAATATCAACCGTCCTGCACGGGCGAATCTTGTCGGTCATCAGATTGAATTGCAAAATTATTTGGATTTCACACCGCTTGCAGAGGTGCTATCCGTTCATTATCAATTCAGTGAAAACGGCGAAGTGACCTCACAAGGCATGCTTGAGGTTGATTGCGCTCCTCATCAAACCGTACAACTTCCGTTAAGCTTGCCGATCAACAAGGGAAAACTGACTGTTTTAACCTTAACTTACCTTGCCCGCCGAGCAAGCGAATTTATCCAAGTCGGTGATAGCTTAGGCTTTGATCAAATTGTCTTTAATGAAGACGTGTTAGTGAAACCTGAAACGCATTTCCCTCAACAACACTTTGATGTCACGGAAAATAATTGCAAAATTTTCATCAAATCTGACCGCTTGTATTTTGAATTTGATAAGAACAAAGGGATTTTCAGCCGAATCAAACAGGATCATCAAGACATCATTCAACAGCCGTTGGATTTCAATATTTGGCGGGCGCCGACGGATAACGACCGTTTGATTCGGGAGTTTTGGGCGAACGCCGGTTATGACCGGGCTTATACGCGCGCTTACCAAACCCAAGTCACCCGACATGCACAAGGTGTGGACATTCATGCACTATGTGGCATCATTGCCGTATCCAAAGCCAAAATATTGGCATTAGATGTGACATATCGTTTACATCATAACGGAAAATTGGACGTAATCATTCACGGGGAAAAATCCCCCGAACTGCCGTATTTGCCACGCTTCGGGTTACGTTTTTTCCTTGAGAAACAGACTCAACCGATTGAATATTTCGGCTACGGTGAGGGTGAAAGTTATATCGATAAACATCACGCAACGCAGTTAGGGCGATATACGACAACCGCCGCACAAAACCACGTTGATTACTTAAAACCGCAAGAAAACGGTAGCCACTTCGGTTGCCACTATGTGAAAACACAGAACATGTTGATTTCAAGCGATCACAGTTTTAGCTTTAATATTTCGCCTTATACGCAAGAGGAATTGACCGAGAAACCCCATGCGTATCAATTGGTAGCATCGCCTTATGATATTTTATGTATCGACTATAAAATGAGCGGGATTGGCTCCAACTCTTGTGGTCCAAGTCTGAAAAACGAATATCGACTAAATGACAGCACTTTTTCATGTCGGTTTGTGATTGAATTTTGTTAGGTTTTGTTTTTGTGAGCCACATCATAGAACGAACGTTTGAATTTTATTATATTGTGATTCCTAGGAGGAATGCCTCATGCTTGAAAAATTTGATATAAGTGATCACCCCCACCGTCGTTATAACCCGTTGAAAGACGAGTGGGTTTTGGTTTCTCCACATCGAGCAAAACGTCCTTGGAGCGGTCAAGTGGATAAAGCGGCGATTGAACAGCTACCGAGTTATGATGAAAAGTGCTTTCTCTGCCCGACCAATACCCGTGTTTCAGGCGATGTAAACCCTGATTATCAAGGCACTTATGTGTTTGCTAATGATTTTGCTGCTTTGATGCAAGATACGCCAGATGCTCCGCCATCTGACAATCCTTTGTTTAAAATTCAAGGGGTGCGTGGTTTGGCTAGGGTGATCTGCTTTTCACCTGATCACAGTAAAACGCTCCCTGAATTACCTGTGGAAAAAATTCGTGGTGTGGTCGATACGTGGAATGCTCAATTAGAAGAGCTAGGCAAAGATTATCTGTGGGTTCAAGCCTTTGAAAATAAAGGGGCGATGATGGGTTGCTCACAACCACACCCACACGGGCAAATTTGGGCGAACTCGTTTTTACCGAATGAAATTGCAACCAAGGATAAAAATTTACGTCGTTACTATGAACAATACGGTTCAAATTTATTGGTAGATTATGTTCAAGCCGAATTAAAAGACGGCACGCGTACTGTCACGGAAACAGACCATTGGCTTGCCGTGGTGCCTTATTGGGCGGCGTGGCCTTATGAAACGATTTTAATGCCAAAACGCCATGTAAAACGAATGAATGAGCTGAGCGAAGCCGAAAAAGACGATTTAGCTTTAGCGATTAAAAAGCTGACCTGCCGTTATGACAATCTGTTTGAATGTGCCTTCCCGTATTCAATGGGCTGGCATTTTGCCCCGTTCTTTAAAGACGGGCAAGATATTGAACATTGGCAACTTCACGCCTATTTCTATCCGCCACTACTCCGCTCGGCAACTGTACGGAAATTTATGGTCGGCTATGAAATGTTAGCCGAAGCCCAACGGGATTTAACCCCGGAGCAAGCCGCCGAAAAATTAAGAGCGGTGAGTGAAGAGGTGCATTATAAGCAAAGATAATGGCAGAGGCTGGTCGATATGCTCACCCCAAATAAACACAGATAATGGTAGGGGCGGGTCGATGTGCCCGCCCTGAAATAACAAATTAAGAAGGAAGATAACAATGACCCCAATCCAACTCTCTCAAACCCAATTTGAACAACATTTTGGTTATTCGTCACAACAAACCGTTTTTGCCCCGGGACGTGTGAATATTATCGGTGAACATACCGATTATAACGATGGCTTTGTGATGCCTTGTGCGATCAATTACGGTATGTCGGTGAGTTTTGCTAAACGTGACGACTCCATTTGGCGTGTCTATGCGATTGATATTAACGAAACCGATGCCTTTGATATTAAAAAAGAAATTCCACAAAGTGAAGATAAATGGAAAAACTATGTGCGTGGCGTGGTGAAATATATTCAAGAGCGTTGCCCTGAATTTATTCAAGGGGCGGATATTGCAATGACCAGTGATGTGCCGATGTCTTCAGGACTAAGCTCGTCTGCAGCGCTTGAAATTTCTATCGGTAAAACCTGCCAAGTGTTAGGCAATTTACCGATTAGCCTAGCAGAGATCGCCCTAATCGGACAACGTGCCGAGAACAAGTTTGTCGGTGCAAATTGTGGCAATATGGATCAACTTACTTCGGCATTGGGACAAAAAGATCACCTTGTGATGATCGACTGTCGTAGTTTAGACATTAGCCCAACCCCTGTGCCACAAGGCTATTCCATTGCGATCATTAACTCTAACGTCAAACACGATTTAGTCACAGGGGAATATAACAGTCGCCGTCAAGAGTGTGAATTTGCGGCACAATTCTTTGGCGTTAAAGCCTTAAGAGATGTTAGCCCTGAACAATTTATTGAGCGAGCGGCAGAGTTACAACAGCTTAATGAATTAGCCTACAAACGTGCAAAACACGTTATCAGCGAAAATCATCGTGTACTAGAAGCGGTTGAAGCCTTGAAAGCCAACGATATGCAAAAATTAGGTGTATTAATGGGAGAATCCCACGACTCAATGCGTGATGATTTTGAAATCACTATCCCAGAAATTGACTATCTAGTTGAATTAGCTCAAGTCGCTATCGGCAAAAATGGCGGTGCAAGAATGACAGGCGGTGGCTTCGGCGGTTGTATTGTCTGCTTGGTTCCAAATGAAAAAGTGGAAGCATTGCGTAAACTTATCGCAGAAAACTACCAAAAACAAACCGGCATTCAAGAAACTTTCTATGTTTGCACAGCAAGTGATGGGGTGAGAGTGGTTTAATCAATAAATCAGTGAGAGCAAATATGAAAATCTATACCCTTGAAAACGATCATCTCAAAATCACCCTATCTGACTTTGGTGCATCTTGGCTTTCTTGCGTAGTTAAATTACCAAATGAACAACGAGAAGTATTAGTAACCACCACACCTGAGCGTTGGCAAGAGCAATCAGCTTATTTCGGTGCAACGGTAGGGCGTTATGCCAACCGAATTGCAAATGGCACCTTTGAGCTTAATGGGCAAAGGTTCACCTTGGCAAAAAATAACGGGGAAAATAATTTGCACGGTGGGGAAATCGGGGCGGATAAATGTGTATGGCAGGTGCAATCGGCAGATGAACAAGCGGTTACTTTTCATAAAATTTTCGCAGATGGTGAAGAAGGCTTTGGCGGTGAAGTGACTGCGACTGTCGTTTATCGCTTGAACGGCAATCAACTTAAGATTGAATTTAATGCGGTAAGCTCTCAAGATACACCGCTCTGCTTTACCAACCACGCCTATTTCAATCTTTCTAATGAACCGACCATTCATCAACATAGCCTACAACTCAATGCGGAGAAATATCTTCCTGTCGGTGCTAACGGCATTCCGAATGCCCCATTAAAAGCTGTTGAAGGAACAAGTTTTGATTTCCGCACGGCAAAAATGATCGGTCAAGATCTACTTGCCGATACCGATCAGCAAGCAGTCAAAGGTTACGACCACGCCTTTTTACTTGCAAAACCTTGCCAAGATCTGACCGCTTGTCAGGCCGATGCTGTTTTAACTTATGATAATCTTCGTCTTGAGCTTCGCACCACCAAACCAACATTGCAAGTTTATACAGGGAACTGGCTGGGCGGACAGCCTAATTTGACGGGCGGTAGCTATCCCGATTATGCAGGGGTCGCCTTAGAACCTGAGTTTTTCCCTGATACCCCAAACCACCCTGAATGGTGGCACTATGGCGGAATTAGCAAAGCAAACGAGCCTTATCAACACCACATTCATTATCGCTTTATTGTGGGGGAATAGATGAAAGTTGAGATCTGTGTCGATAATCTAGAGTCGGTCATCACCGCAAATCAATTTCCGATTGACCGTATTGAGTTATGTTCTGCCCTTGCGGTTGGCGGCTTAACACCGAATCTAGGCTTTATTCAGCAGGCTCAACAAATTTCGACTATTCCCTTAGCGTTGATGATCCGCCCCCGTGCCGGTGATTTTCTGTATAGCGAAGATGAAATTCAGATAATGCTCAACGATATTGCAACTGCCAAACGGCTTGGCATACAAGCGGTCGTTTTTGGAGCATTATCTGCAAACGGTGAGATTGATTTAGCGACGACAGAACTATTGGTTAAGGCTTCACAGGGTATGGAGATCACCTTTCACAGAGCCTTTGATCTCTGTAAAGATCCCTTTGCTGCCCTTGAGCAACTTATCGACTTAGGTTGCCATCGTATTTTGACATCAGGACAGGCTGCAACTGCTTTTGATGGAATTCCTGTTATTCAGCTGTTAGTCAAACAAGCGAATGAACGTATTCAAATCATGGCGGGCTGTGGAGTCAATGCAGATAATGTTAAACAAATTATTGAACAAACCCAAGTGCCTGAAATTCATTTTTCAGCCAAAGGGCAACGTCAAAGTCTAATGGATTCGACAAGTTCGGTAACAATGGGAAGTTTGTCGCAAGATAATGTGCTAGATGTAGCAGACGAGAAGAAGATGAGAGAAATTTTGTGCCATATAGCCAAACAAAAGGGCATTGTTACGCAACGCCCTTCAGATTATTGATAAAGTCATCTAAGAGTGATTATTGACTTTCGATAGCGCACGTTTTTAACGTGTGCTGAAACGCATCATCAAATGTGACAAAAGGCACTCGTTACAAACGAGCGCCATCATAGTTCAATGGATTTATGGATGGTTTGTCATCAGTCGTCTGAAGGGCATTGTTACACAACGCCCTTTCTATTAATCAATTACTTCGTCAAATCAATCTGATAAATCGCAAAACCGGTTTCATCCGTGCCAACGAATGACATCGGATATTGCGCTTTTTCTGCAATAAAGGCTTTCGCTTTATCACTTGGCGACGTTTCAAAACGAATATCTAATTTACCTTTAGCGGCAATCGGAGCAATACGCCAGTTTTTGTCTGCCGCCGGGCTGACTTGACCTTTCGCTTTACTTTCAGCGGTAATGTAGTTTGCTAAAATTTGACGGTTTTCATCCGGTGCAGCAAAGACGATATTATCCTCCCCTGTTCCAGGGAATTTATTGCTATATGCACGGTAGTTGTTGGTTGCAATTAAAAATTCCGCTTTTGGATCAACCGGTTTACCGTTATAGGTTAAATTCATTACACGGTGGGCTTTATCATTAATTAACTTCATTTCACCATCATAACGTGCCGGTTGAGTAATGTCGTATTGATACTGAACGCCGTCAATCACGTCAAAGTTATAAGTGCGGAAACCTTCCCAATCTAATAAACTTTGTGGCTGTTCATTCGCCGGATCGATTTGTTTAAACATACCTGCACTACACTCTAACCACTCGTTGAGTTCTGCCCCAGTAACTTTCACCACAACTAACGTATTTGGATAGAGATATAAATCCGCTGCGTTACGGAAAGTCAATTCACCTTTGTTCACTTCGGTATAACCGTTCGGATCGTTTTTACGACCGCCAGCTTTAAACGGCGCACCCGCACTTAAAATTGGTAAACCTGCTAATTGTGGCAATCCTTTCACGATATTTTCCACATAGGCTTTTTGAGCTTGGTTCACAATTTGTACTGTTGGATCATCTTGAACTAAAGCAAGGTAGCTGTACATATTGTCTGTCGCTTTACCGATTGGTTGTGACACGAATTTACGCGTTGCTTCGTGAACAGGTTGCAATAAAGCGGCGACTTCAGGGTGATTTTCTACCGTTGAAGCTTTTTTCTCATTATCATAGATTGGACGTAACACTGCTTTACCGTCAACTACAATCCATTTGCCGTTTTGTTTCGCTAAGGTTAAATCCACCACGCTGATATTGTTCGCCCAGTAACCTGCCATTGACTCAGGAATACCTTTCACTGTCCCTTTTTCAATATCAACATTCGGCGATTTTGCAAACTCTTTATTTGGGAACAAGCGGTGTGAGTGACCAAAAATAACCGCGTCAATGCCTTTTACATCAGCAAGATAGAATGCTGAGTTTTCAGCACCTTCTTTATAAGGCTCATCAGATGGACCAGTGTGAGCAAGTGCTACGATTAAATCCGCCCCTGCTTTTTTCACAATTGGCACATATTTTTCAGCGGTTTTCACAATATCACGAGCTTCCACTTTGCCGTCTAAATGGGCTTTATCCCACACCATCACTTGTGGCGGAACGAAACCGATATAACCGACATTTAAAGTATGTTTCACGCCATCTTCATCAACCACTTCTTTTTTCTGAATAAAGTATGGTTGGTAAACCGGCTCATCAGTACCTGGTTTAACGATGTTCGCATTGATGATCGGGAATTTTGCTTCTTTGATTGCATCATCAAGGTATTTTAAACCGTAGTTAAATTCGTGGTTACCTAATGTCCCTACATCGTATTTCATTAGGTTTAACGCATCAATCGCAGGGTTAGATTTACCCTCTTTATAACCGACCGCTGCTTGATAATCCGCAATCGGATTACCTTGAATTAAGTCACCATTATCAACAAGTACACTGTTTTTAGCTTCTTTACGCGCTTGTTCAATCAAGCTTGCCGCACGGGTAAAACCGAATTTATCCGTCGGAGCATCTTTATAGTAATCGAAATCCGTTAAGAAACTGTGAATATCCGTTGTGCCAATGACACGCAAAGAAACTTTGCTATCGCCTGCCGCAAATGCAAAGCGGTTTGCACTAATGGCTAATACGGTGGTTGCACCGATTTGAAGAAAACGTCTTCTGTTCATCATATAAAATCCTCGAATGTTGGGTAAAATTTTAGGAACGCATTGTAAAAAATCAGATGGATAATTTCTCTTATTATTGTTTATTCTGTGAACTAATTCACAGAAAAACAGCACAATCGTATAATTATCAATCACTATAAAACTACAATAAAATCATCATGTTATACGCAAACGATTGCATAAAGTTAATAAAAAAACCAGAACGTATGGGTTCTGGCTGTTGACTTATTCATACTCTTCTAACCAAATAGTCAAAATCGCTTCGAGAATCTGTTCATTTGACGCCTGCGGATCATCATCAAAATCTTCCATCTCGCAGATCCATTTATGCATATCAGTAAAACGCACGGTGGTTGGATCTAAATCCGGGTTCATATCATACAGATTTTCTGCAATCATTCTTACGTCTGTCCATTTCATCAGTGTGCCGCCTCATTTGCGTGGTTTAAGTTATATTTTGGAATTTCAACAACAAGATCTTCTTCGCCCACGATACATTGACAGGACAAACGGCTATCCATTTCTAAGCCCCACGCTTTGTCTAACATATCTTCTTCTTGATCCGATGTTTCATTTAATGAATCAAACCCCTCACGAATCACCACATGACAAGTAGTACAGGCACAAGAACCGTCACAAGCGTGATGAATTTCAACTCCTGCATTGTGAGCAACTTCTAATAAATTTTCACCCGGCTGTGCTTCCACAACCATACCTTCTGGGCAAAATTCTTCGTGTGGAAGAAAAACAATTTTTGGCATAATGTCCTCTATATCTTCGGTTTATTTGTAGGGGGGGGGGGGGCGATGTGCCCACCCCGAAATATTCACAACATCAATATTAATTAAAATATTGTTTTAATTAGGGGCGGGCACATCGACCCGCCCCTACCACATTTTCTATTAATTTTAATTCATCACCTCATCAACCGCCTTACCTGCTAAGGCTTTTTGAATGGATAAATTCATTCGTCTGGCGGCAAATTCTTGGGTGGCGAGATCGAGATCTTTAATACCTTGCTGAATCGCTTGGCGATCTGTCCCTTGTTTGGCGGAAATCAATTTCTGCAATTCCGCTTCAATCCGTTTAAATTCATCAACTGAAAGCAACTCTGCCCCATCTTCTTGTAACGCAATAATCACGCTGTCAATCACACGATCTGCTTCCACACGCTGTTCTGCAAGCTGGCGGGCTTCCATATCTTGCTTCGCATTCGTCATTGACGATTTAATCATTTCAGTGACTTCTTCGTCCGTTAAACCGTAAGACGGCTTAATCTGGATAGAGGCTTGTACTTTGGTTGATTTTTCCATTGCAGTGACACTCAGTAGCCCGTCCGCATCAACTTGATATGTCACGCGAATATGTGCCGCACCTGCGACCATCGGCGGAATACCACGCAAGGTAAAACGTCCAAGTGAACGACAATCATCGACTAACTCACGTTCGCCTTGAACAACGTGAACCGTCATCGCTGTCTGCCCGTCTTTGAAGGTAGTGAACTCTTGAGCTTTTGCCACGGGAATAGTGGTATTGCGTGGAATGATTTTTTCTACCAATCCGCCCATCGTTTCAATCCCTAGCGAAAGTGGCACGACATCTAGCAACAACATCTCTGCATCAGGTTTATTGCCCACTAAAATATCCGCTTGAATAGCCGCCCCCAACGCTACCACTTTATCAGGGTCAATAGAAGTTAATGGCGTTTTGCCGAAAAACTCGCCCACTTGTTCACGCACAAAAGGCACTCTCGTTGAGCCACCAACCATCACCACTTCACGCACATCTTGAGCTTCTACGCCAGCATCTTTCAAGGCTCGACGACAAGTCATTAAAGAGCGCTTTACAAGCGGTTGGATTAGTTCATTAAATTGCAAACGGCTAATTTCACCCTGCCAATTTGCAAATTTTGCGGTAAAACTGTCCGCTTGCGATAAACCAATTTTCACTTGTGTAGCAAGGGTAAGTAGCTCACGTTGCTGACTTGCTGTATTGGGTTGAATACCTGCTTGTTCCGCAATCCAATTCGCTAATAAGTGATCGAAATCATCGCCACCTAAAGCAGTATCGCCACCTGTTGCCAACACTTCAAAGACGCCACGGCTTAGACGCAAAATCGAAATATCAAAAGTACCACCGCCCAAGTCATACACGGCAATCACGCCTTCTTGACCGCTATCCAAGCCATAAGCGATTGCCGCTGCGGTTGGCTCATTTAATAAACGTAACACATTAAGCCCAGCCAAACGTGCCGCATCTTTAGTACTTTGACGTTGTGCATCATCAAAATAAGCAGGCACGGTAATCACCACGCCGGCCAATTCGCCTGCCAAGCGTTTTTCTGCAAATTGATTTAAATGACTTAAAATATCCGCCGATACTTCAATCGGGCTTTTATTGCCTTGTGGCGTTTGAATTAACGGCAAGCCGTTATCCGTCGCAACAAATTGATAAGGCAAATTTGGATAACGTTGCTCAACGTCCGCCAAAGAACGACCAATTAAACGTTTCACGGAAATTACCGTGTGTTGCGGATCCGCTGATGCTTGCTCAAAGGCTTTCACTCCAACAACTTTATTCTCAGCCGCATAATGTACCACCGACGGCACCAACGCACGCTCTTTCTCATCAAGTAATACCTGAGCCTGTCCGCTACGCACCGTTGCTACCAAAGAATTTGTCGTCCCAAGGTCAATCCCCACCGCCAAGCGATGTTGGTGCGGCGCTGCCGTTTGCCCCGGTTCTGCGATTTGAAGTAATGCCATTTTATTATCTCTCTATAACTCATTCCCCTCCCCCGTTTACGGGGAAGGGCTAGGGAGGGGGGATTGTCCGTTAGGACAACTACAAGCGGTTT
>JBGXMX010000121.1:0-18726 GCA_041809245.1 Glaesserella sp. | reverse complement strand
TTTCATCGTCGGCACTTCTCTACCTGCTTTTTTATCGGCTTTCAATTTGGCGGAAAGATCAAGCAGGTATTGAATTTCGTTCGGCGTAAAATCCATTAAACGTAAAAAATGGCGCTGTTTAAGATTCGGAGTGGTGTTTGCAGACATCATGATGTTCCTTATTGTTGATAAAGTTGCTTTATTATAAAGGCTTTCGAAGGGAGAACAATCATAATTTCTTTGTACATTTATGTATCTTATTACTTTACATTTTAGATTTTTATTCGTATAGTTTGGCGATACATTTTGGAGGAAAAATGATTCTTTCATTTAAGCATAAAGGCTTGAAATTATTCTTTGAAACTGGTTCAACTGCCTGTGTTCAAGCCAATCATGCCAATAAACTGCAATTACTTCTCACTGCGCTGGATGCAGCCGAAACGCCTCTAGCCATGAGCGTACCCAGTTGGAATTTACATCAACTACAAGGTGATCTTCTTGGGCATTGGTCGGTGAAAGTGAGCGGAAATTGGCGTTTAACCTTTAAATTCAAAAACGGTCACGCAGAAATTGTGGACTATCAAGATTACCATTAAGGAATGAGTTATGAAAATGTACAATCCTGCTCACCCCGGGCTTATTTTAAGAGAATATATTGAAGGATATAACGTCACTGACATCGCCAAACGTTTAGGCGTGACACGTGTAACCCTTTCTCGAATTTTAAACGGTAAAGCGGCAATTTCACCTGAAATGGCATTGCGACTCAGCTCACTATTAAATACCACAACACCGCAGTTTTGGCTAAATATGCAATCACAATACGAACTGTGGCAACTTGAACAACGCTCGAAATTTGATATTCAGCCATTATTCGCTTAGGTTTATTATGTTATATATTATTTTTGCAAATTTTTGCCTTCAACCGACCGCTTGTCGCCCATAGGAGACCATTATGTCTAAACACCTTACCGAACAACGTTTTATTGATTTCCCGATTCACGACAGCGTATTAGCCTCTTTGGATAGCAAAGGCTTTGAGTTTTGTACGCCGATTCAAGCCAAAAGTTTGCCTTATACCCTTGCCGGACAAGATATTGCAGGACAAGCGCAAACGGGAACCGGCAAAACATTGGCGTTTTTAGTCGCAACGTATCACTACCTGCTGACTCATGATCTTTCCACAAAATCTAATCAGCCTCGTGCGTTAATTCTTGCACCGACACGGGAATTGGCGGTACAAATCGCCTCCGATGCACAAATTTTCTCACATTATGCCGAATTTAAATTAGCCCTTGCTTACGGCGGCGACGGCTATGACAAACAACTGCAAGAAATTGAACGCGGCGTAGATATTTTGGTCGGTACCACAGGGCGGGTGATTGATTATGTCAAACAAGGCGTGATTAATTTAGATAAAATCCAAGTGGTGGTATTAGATGAAGCGGATCGAATGTTTGATCTCGGTTTTATCAAAGATATTCGTTATTTAATGCGCAAATGTCCAAAACCGGAAGAACGTTTAACCATGCTGTTCTCCGCCACCCTTTCACACCGAGTACGGGAATTGGCGTTTGAAGATATGCATAATGCGGCATATGTAGAAATTGAGCCGTTACAACGCACAGGGCATCGGATTAAAGAAGAACTGTTCTATCCTTCAAATCAAGACAAAATGGCATTACTTTTGACATTGATGGAAGAGGAGTGGCCGGATCGTTGTATCGTATTTGCCAATACCAAACAAAAATGTGAGGAAATTTGGGGCTATTTAAGCGCTGACGGTCATCGTGTCGGTTTACTAACCGGTGATATCCAACAGAAAAAACGTTTGGCGCTACTGGATAGCTTCACACAAGGCGAGTTGGACATTTTGGTGGCTACCGATGTAGCGGCTCGCGGTTTACATATTCCTGATGTAACCCATGTATTTAATTACGATTTACCCGATGATTGCGAAGATTATGTTCACCGTATCGGGCGAACCGGTCGGGCGGGAGAAAGCGGTGTTTCGATTAGCTTTGCTTGCGAACGTTATGCGGTGAATTTGCCTGCCATTGAAGAGTATATCGGACATCATATCCCTGTCAGCCAATATGACAGTGAAGTATTGCTACCGCTACCAAAACCGACAAAAAACAGAATGCGCGCACCACAATACAATAAGAAAAAATAGGATGGCTCAATGAATTACACTATTGCACAAACTCACGACGGAAAATCTCTCGCTCTGACCGCTAAAATGGCAAACCGCCACGGTTTAATTGCAGGTGCGACAGGAACGGGGAAAACCGTAACGTTACGAAAATTGGCAGAAGCCTTTAGTGATGACGGTGTGCCTGTTTTTTTAGTCGATGTCAAAGGCGATCTCTCAGGTTTAGTACAAGCGGGCAGTTTTCAAGGAAAAATTGCAGAACGTATCGAACAATTCAATCTCGGCGGCGAAGGCTATTTAGCCGGTTTTCCCGTTTCATTTTGGGATGTATTCGGCGAAAGCGGTATTCCTCTACGTACCACCATTTCTGAGATGGGGCCGATGTTGCTGGCTCGTTTGCTTAACCTTAACGACACCCAAGAAGGTTTGTTAAACTTAGTCTTTCGTGTTGCCGACGATAAAGGTTTATTGCTTATCGATCTGAAAGATTTACGTGCAATGCTTAAATTTGTCGCAGAAAATGCCAAAACCTTCCAACTAGAATACGGTAACGTCTCAGCCGCAAGTGTCGGAGCGATTCAGCGTGCGCTACTTGCACTGGAAAACGAAGGTGCCGCCAATCTGTTCGGCGAACCCGCCTTAGACTTACATGATTGGATCCAAACCCGTGACGGGCGTGGCGTCATTAATGTACTGAATTCGGAGAAATTAATTAATTCTCCACGAATGTACGGCGCTTTCTTGCTATGGTTTATGGCTGAACTGTTTGAAAACTTGCCGGAAGTCGGCGACCCGGACAAACCGAAATTCGTACTGTTTTTCGATGAAGCCCACTTGCTGTTTGACGGTGCGCCTAAAGTATTGGTCGATAAAATCGAACAAGTGGTACGTTTAATCCGCTCAAAAGGTGTCGGTGTATATTTCGTGACCCAAAATCCGTTAGACTTACCGGAATCCGTACTCGGTCAACTGGGAAACCGTATACAACACGCTTTACGCGCCTTTACTCCGAAAGATCAAAAAGCGGTAAAATCCGCTGCCGAGACGTTTCGTGCCAACCAGAGCGTGAATGTCGTGGAAGCCATTACTCAGCTTGGTGTGGGTGAAGCGTTAATCTCCGTTTTAGACGAAAAAGGCATGCCGACACCGGTGGAAATTGCTTATGTTTATCCGCCGAAAAGTCAATTAAAACCCATTTCTCAAGAAGAGCGTTTAGCTTTGGTGAAACAAGACGATCTTTATCTTCACTATAGCCAATTTGTCGATAGCGCCTCCGCATTTGAAAATCTCTCCGCTCAAGCGCAAGCCCAACAACAAGCTGCAGAACAAGCCAAAATGGAAGAAGAGAGCTTTTTAGGCGGTATGCTTGGTAGTATCTTCGGCACGAAGAAGAAAAGTGAACAAAGTATCGCCGAACAAGTGGTCGGTAGTGTTGCGCAGTCTGTAGGGCGAAATTTGCGCAATCAAGTCACCAAACAGATTATGCGCGGTATTTTAGGTGCAATAACGAAAAAATAACGAACTCATGAGCGCTGCAAGCGGTCGGTTTTTGCAAAAATTTTGCAGAGATCGACCGCTTGTTGCTTTATTTGTGAATCAACTCACAGTTTCCTCTGAAAAAATTCGCTATAGTGCTTCACCTTTTCAAATCAGAGGACGATTCTATGAAATTAAAAACGCTTTCTATCGCACTTTCATCATTATTACTGGGTTCCGTTATTGCCACAAATGCCAATGCCGCAGGGCGTTTAGTCGTTTATTGCAGCGCCACGAATTTAATGTGTGAGCAAGAAACCCAAGCCTTCGGTAAAAAATATGATGTCAAAGTCTCTTTTATCCGTAATGGTTCGGGCAGTACTTTAGCCAAAGTGGAAGCGGAAAAAGCCAACCCACAAGCTGACGTTTGGTATGGCGGTACTTTCGATCCGCAATCTCAAGCAGGCGAAATGGGATTACTACAACCGTATCAATCACCTAATTTAGATCAAATCGTAGAAAAATTCCGTGATCCGGCAAAAGTGAAAGGCAACTACACTTCGGCTATCTATATGGGTATTTTAGGCTTTGGCGTGAATGTCGAACGCTTGAAAAAATTAGGCATTGAGAAGGTGCCTAGTTCTTGGGAAGATTTATTGGACCCACGTCTCGCCGGTGAAATTCAAATCGCAGATCCGCAAAGCTCCGGTACGGCGTATACGGCGATTGCAACCTTCGTCCAACTTTGGGGTGAAGAAAAAGCTTTTGAATACTTCAAAAAATTACACAACAACATCTCTCAATACACCAAATCAGGTATTACCCCATCACGTAATGCGGCTCGCGGCGAAACCGCTATCGGTATCGGCTTCTTACACGACTATTCCACCGAGAAGAAAAACGGCGCACCGTTGGAGCTTGTCGTACCAAGTGAAGGAACGGGCTATGAATTAGGCGGCGTAAGTATCTTAAAAGGCGCGCGCAATTTGGATAATGCCAAATTGTTTGTTGACTGGGCGTTATCTAAAGAAGCCCAAGAGCTTTCTTGGCAGAAAGCGGAGTCTTTCCAAGTGTTGACTAATACCACCGCAGAAGCTTCGCCTTATTCGCTCGATCCGAAAAATCTCACTTTAATTGACTATGATTTTGAGAAATACGGTTCAAGTGATGAGCGTAAACGTTTGATCGATAAATGGGTTTCAGAAGTAAAATTAGCGAAATAGTAAAAGCAAAAAACTAGGGGCGTGATAACGCCCCTTTTTTATCTATTTGTAATCTAAATATTAAATCTTTAAATTACTAACCTTTTTTACAAGCGTGTACAGCCATTTTTTGGCGAATTTCGCGACGTTCTTTCGAAAGTTCCGCATTACGGATCATGTAATCGTCCACACGATTTTCATAGTCATCGCGCATATTGCTGATAATTGCTCGAATTTCTTCAACCGTCATGGAATCGGTGATGTATTGGTTAAGATTATCAAGTAATAATACCCGCTTTTGGTTATCGCGAATTTTGCGATCATTGTCGGCGGTTTCTCTAAGCAGTTTGTTTTTTAAACGATAAAGGTGTACATAATCCAACATATCTTGGAAAGACTGTTTTTTATTGGCGTCCATAGGAAGTTCCTCTTAAGAAAAAATCTGATGGGAATGCTAGAACTTTTCTGAGATTTCGTCAAAAGATTTATCACGAATTTGCTTGAATGCCAGTCAAAAATAGCACTGTGATCTAAAAGGAGAAATATGCTAGAATTCGCCAGTTAATTTTAGACATATTCGTCGGAGAAATGAATGACAAGCGCAAATAAACGTTCTGTACCCACACTCTTTGCAGATAAAATTGATATTTACAGCCATCAGGTTCGAATAGTCCTTGCTGAAAAAGGCGTGGCTTATGAAATTGAAAATGTTCAAACAAGCAGCATTTCGGAAGATCTTATGGAAATCAATCCACGAGGTACCATTCCAACACTTGTTGATCGTGATTTAGTGTTATCCAACGCACGTATTATTATGGAATATTTGGATGAACGTTTTCCTCATCCGCCGCTAATGCCTGTTTATCCTGTGTTACGCGCACAGTGTCGTTTGAATATGCACCGTATTCAAAAAGATTGGTACTCTTTGATTGATTTTGTCAATAAAGATCCTTCTACGCCTGAAGCACGAAAAGTACTCAATCAATTACGTGAAGAAATATTGGCTTTAGGTTCGGTCTTTGCCGAAACGACTTATTTCCTTAGCGACGATTTTAGCTTGGTCGACTGTTATGTCGCTCCGCTATTGTGGCGTATGCATAACTTAGGCGTAGAGTTTACCGGCGCAGGCAGTAAAGCGGTAAAAGCCTATATGAGCCGAGTGTTTAAACGTGATAGTTTTGTTCAATCAATTGGCGGAAGTGCGCCAAAAAACTTAATGGATGAGAAAGATTAATGAAACCGCTTCGCCCTTATCTTTACCATGCGTATTACAACTGGATTATTGATAATGACAACACGCCTTATCTACTGGTGAATGCCGAATATCCGCATGTAGATGTGCCTCAGGAGTTTGTACGCGAAGGTAAAATTATTTTAAACGTTGCGCCACGTTCGATTGGGCAATATGTTGTCAATGATGAATACATTAGTTTCAATGCACGCTTTCAAGGCATGTTAAGAGATATTCATCTTCCCTTCGGTGCCATTGACGCTATCTATGCTCAAGAAAGCGGGGACGGCGTCATGTTCCAAGAAGACGATTACTATGCGCCGGAAAATTATTTGGAAAAGCAACGTCAAGCCGCAGTGAAAAAAACAGCAGTAAAACGCAAATCCTCCCACTTAAAATTAGTTAAATAACAACAAGCGGTCTGTTTTCAATAAATTTTTGCAAAATTTTGTTGAAAACAGACCGCTTGCTTTTAGCTTTCCCGCCGTACGATAAATTCCGCCAATGCCAGTAGCGGGCGGGTGTCAAAAGGTAGCGTCTCAAGGCTCTCACACGCCAGTTGATAAAGTGCATTTGCTTTTTGCTTGGCGCCAGTCAATCCTAATAGTTTCGGGTAAGTACTTTTGTTTAACGCTTCGTCGGCACCAATGGTTTTGCCGACTTTATCCGCTTCGCCTACCACATCTAAAATATCATCTTGCACTTGAAAAGCCAAACCGATGGCTTGGGCATATTGGCGTAGACGGTTTTCAATTTGCTTATCTTGCGCATAATCGGAAAGATGAAATCCCATCATGACCGAAGCAATAATTAAAGCACCGGTTTTATTGCGGTGAATACGCTCCAGCTCTTCCAGTGAAACCACTTTGTTTTCAGATTGTAAGTCTAAACTTTGCCCCAAGCACATGCCTGAAGCACCGGCTGCGCCGGCAAGCCATTGCACTTGAGTGACTTTTTGTTCTGCCGTTAGTTGTGGGGCAGAGGCGAGTAATTCAAAGGCAAAACTCTGTAAGGCGTCACCTGCTAAAATGGCTGTTGCCTCATCAAAAGCAATATGGCAGGTCGGATTGCCGCGGCGTAATTTATCATCATCCATCGCAGGAAGATCGTCATGAACTAAAGAATAGGCATGAATCGCTTCCATTGCGGCGGCTGAGTTGTCTAGTGTGGATAGCGGCACACCGAGCATACGCCCTGTGGCATAAATCAAAAACGGGCGAATACGTTTACCGCCGAGCAGCACGGCATAAGACATCGCATCCAATAAGGGAGAGTCATATTTTTCGTAGCCATTTAGCTTTTCGGTTAAAAATTGATTAATACGTTGTTGATATTCGCTGAGTTGCGATAAAAAAAACTGGCTCATGATTGGTAATCCGACAGTGGTGCGTGTTCATCTTTCTGTAATAAGATTTGGATACGTTGCTCGGCTTTTTGAAGTTTTTCTTGCCCTTGTTGGACTAATTTAATTGCGTTTTCAAACTCATTTAAGGCTTCTTCAAGAGGCAAGTCGCCACTCTCTAAACGTGTAACGATCTCTTCAAGATCTTTTAACGTCGTTTCAAAATCAGGGGTTGTTTTTTTTGCCATAGCATGTTCCTCTTATTTAACAAGCGGTCATTTTACTGTAGAAATGTGCAAAAGTGGATTTTTTTACGATTTTCAGTTATTGTGCGCCGCCAAAAGGAGCATTTGTATGCAAATTACGCAATTAAATTTATATCCGATTAAATCGGCTAAGGCTTATACGGTGAATCAGGCGTGGGTTTTACCGCAAGGGCTTAATTTTGACCGTGAATTTATGATTACGGAAGCCGACGGCACTTTTATTACGGCACGAAAAGAGGCGCTATTGTATCGCTTATCGGCATTTCCAACGCCCATGGGAGTTGTTGTTCATTTAGATAATGGCGAGCGTTGTTTCGCACGTTATGCGGATTTTAAACAGCTACAAACCAGTGAAGTGTGGGGAACGCATTTTGCCTCTTGGGTTGCGGATGAAGCGGTCAATCAGTGGCTTTCAAACCATTTCGGTAGAGCGGTTCAGTTACGTTGGATTGGAGAACAAAGCCGGCGCAGCGTAAAAAATTTTGAACCGCACCCAATGAGTTTTGGCGACAGCAATCCGATTTTACTGGTGTCAGAACAATCATTAGCGCAAGTTCGACAGTGGTCTCCGGTGCCTGTCAGTATGGAACAATTTCGAGCGAATATTGTCATAGACGGCGTTGAAGCCTTTGAGGAAGAGCAGTGGCGACGGATTCAAATCGGTGAAGTCACTTTTAGTTTTGCGCAATGCTGTACACGCTGTATTTTAATTACGCGTGATGTTCAAACACTGGAGTTAGACCCTAAGGCAGAGCCGTTTAGAACCCTGAAAACTCATCATACCAACGAAAATGGTAAACCGATTTTTGGCATTCATTTAGTGCCGGAAAACAGCGGTGTTATTCGTGTCGGCGATTTCGTTCAATTATTAGATTAAGGTTGATATGCAAAAAACAAACCGTTTTATTTTATTTCCGATTCTTTTCTTTGTCGGTATCAATATTCTTATTTTTACCCTTTCTCGTTTAGGGTTATCTGTATGGCAAGCCGAACGCATTAGTGCGGTGGACGGTTGGTTTCCGCTATTTTTACAAGGCTTGCGGATTGATATTGTATCAATCTGCTGGCTGTTTGGTGTGCCTGCACTTTTCACGGTGCTTTTCTTGCATAACAACGGCTTAGGTCACTTATGGCGGGTAATTTTGCGTGTTTGGTTAACCGTCGGCAGTGTGTTCATTCTGTTTATGGAAGTGGCAACGCCCGCCTTTATCGAAACCTACGATTTCCGTCCGAATCGCCTGTTTATTGAATATCTGCTTTATCCGAAAGAAGTATTTACCATGTTAGCCAACGGACATTTAGTGGCGGTCATCACCAGTTTGGTTGTGACATTGATAGCAACGGTGGTGTATTGGCGCTTATCCGGCTGGGCAACGCAAAATTTACGTCTTCCGAGTTGGAAATGGCGGCCTGTGATTGCTTTAGTCGTGATTGCAGTGGCTTTTGTCGGCGCCCGTTCAACCTTTGCTCATCGCGGGATTAACCCGGCAATGGTTGCTTTTTCAAGCGATCCGCTGGTTAATTCGTTGGTACTTAACTCAGGCTATTCCGTGTTATATGCGGCTCAGCAACTAAAAGATGAGGATAAATCTTCAGAACAGTATGGAAAAATGCCTGTTGAAGAAATGTTACAAATTGTTAAACAGAGCCGCAATCGCCCTGCTTCGGATTATATTTCTGATGAAATTCCAACGCTGACCAAAAATACCGCCAGTTATCAAGGTAAGCCGAAAAATATCGTGATCCTGTTAGAAGAGAGCTTTGGCGCACAATTTGTCGGCACGCTCGGCGGAAAACCGCTTTCACCTGAGTTTGACAAACTCGCCCAAGAAGGCTGGTTGTTTGAAAATATTTATGCCACTGGCACTCGCTCGGTCAGAGGTATTGAAGCGGTGACAGCCGGCTTTACACCAACGCCTGCGCGCGCAACGGTTAAATTGACTAAAAGCCAAAATGGTTTTTTCACTATCGCAGACTTATTACGTCGCCAAGGCTACCAAACCTCTTTTATTTACGGAGGCGAGAAGCACTTTGATAATATGGCAAGTTATTTCTACGGCAACGGATTTGAAACCATTATTGATGAAAAGGATTATAAGAATCCGAAATTTGTCTCGACTTGGGGCATGAGCGATGAAGATCTGTTTGATAAAGCGCATGAGACTTTTAGTCAACTGGCAAAAACGGATAAACCGTTTTTTAGCTTAGTGTTTACTTCCAGTAATCACGACCCGTTTGAATTCCCTGACGGTAAAATTGAGCTGTTCGATAAAGAGAAACAAACCCGCAATAACGCTGCAAAATATGCCGATTATGCGCTAGGTCATTTCTTTAAATTAGCCAAATCTTCAGATTATTGGAAAGACACTATTTTCCTTGTTATTGCAGACCATGATTCAAGAGTGGCAGGCGAGTCTCTAGTGCCAATCCGCTATTTCCAAATTCCCGCATTAATTCTGGGAGAGGGGATTGAGGCGAAACGGGATAACCGCTTAGTCAGCCAAATTGATATGCCGACTACGCTGCTTTCATTGGCGGGAGTGAGCGGAAACTACCCGATGATTGGTTATGATTTGACCCAAGACGTTAATCCTAACCGTGCGTTTATGCAGTACGATCAAACACAAGCGATGATGAAAGGAACGGATGTGATTATTTTACAACCGAATACCGCACCGCAAGGTTATGAATACGATCTGCAAACCAAACAGTTAAAACCGAAAGAGCAGCCTGAGGCAATGAAGAAAGAAGCCTTGGCTCATGCGTTGCTGGGCAGTTATTTATATCAAAAACAGTTATATAAATTACCGAAAGAGTAAAAATAACATCCGCACGTAAGCGGTCGTTTTTGTAGAAAAATTTGCAAATTTTTAAGGAAAAGAGACCGCTTGCAAAAACAAAAAATCCTCAAGTTTTTAATCACTTGAGGATTTTTTAATTATCCAATCAAACGGAGAGCTTAGATGATACCTTGCTCTAACATTGCCGTTGCCACTTTTTTGAAGCCGGCGATATTCGCACCGTTGACGTAGTTCACATAGCCGTTGCCTTCAGAACCGTTTTCTACACAGTTTTGGTGGATGTTTTCCATAATGCCGAATAAGCGTTGATCCACTTCTTCACGGCTCCAAGATAGACGGATTGAGTTTTGACTCATTTCCAAACCTGAAGTCGCTACACCGCCGGCGTTCGACGCTTTACCCGGCGCATACAGAATTTTCGCATCCGTAAATACTTCTACCGCACCTAATGTTGACGGCATGTTTGCACCTTCAGCCACGCACACACAGCCGTTTTTGAGTAGGGTTTTTGCATCTTCGGTATCTAATTCGTTCTGTGTTGCACAAGGTAATGCGACATGACATACCACACCCCAAGGTTTTTGACCTTCAAAATATTCCAAACCTTGTTCTTTCGCATATACGGATAAACGTTCGCGACGTACGTTTTTCAACTCTAAAAGTGCCGCTAACTGTTCTTCCGTCATACCGCTTGCCGGGAATAATACGTAGCCGTTTGAGTCTGAAACGGTTAATACGCGACCGCCTTTTTGGATCACTTTTTCCGCCGCATATTGCGCTACGTTACCTGAGCCTGAAATGACCACGCCTTTACCTTCAATGCTTTGACCACGGGTATTTAACATTGATTCGGCGAAATAAACCGTACCGTAACCCGTTGCTTCAGGACGAATCAAACTACCGCCCCAAGTTAAACTTTTACCGGTTAAGACAGAGGTAAACTCGTTACGTAATTTTTTATATTGACCGAACATATAGCCGATTTCACGACCGACTACGCCGATATCGCCTGACGGTACGTCAGTGTCTGCGCCAATGTGACGGAATAATTCGCTCATAAATGCTTGGCAGAAACGCATGACTTCTGCATCAGATTTGCCTTTCGGATCAAAATCCGAACCGCCTTTACCACCACCCATCGGCAATGTGGTTAATGCGTTTTTGAATACTTGTTCAAAAGCTAAGAATTTTAAAACGCCTAAATCTACAGTCGGGTGGAAACGGATACCGCCTTTATAAGGACCGATCGCCGAGTTCATTTGTACACGGTAACCACGGTTAACCTGCACTTGACCTTTATCATCCACCCAAGTTACACGGAAGCTAATAACACGCTCAGGCTCAACGATACGCTCTAACAAACCTTGTTGGGTATATTTCGGATTTTTGGCAAGGAAAGGTGCAAGGCTGCCAAACACTTCTTCAACCGCTTGGTGGAATGGCGCTTGGTTTGGGTCACGTTGTTTGATTTTTTGGAAAAGGGCGTTTAAATCGCTCATAGTTAGCTCCGTTATAGATTAAAAGTAAGATATTGTGTGGGAGCGAAGTCTAGCAGTCTCTTTTTTGTTTGAAAATACTTATTAAAAAAATTCATGCTTAAAATTAGAAAAAGTAGGTTCTTTTGTCTGTTTTTTGAACCAAAAGGGGATTTTACGGAAAATTTATTTAAAGAATAAACTGCCGGAATGCAAAAGTAAGTTACAATTTACCGAGATTAAAATTCTTTTTAAAGGTAGACAATGAGCAACGTAGATCAACAAGAAATTGCAAAATTCGAAAAAATGGCAAAAACATGGTGGGATCCGCAAGGCGATTTCAAACCGATTCATCTTCTTAACCCGCTAAGATTGGATTATATCAGCCGACAAGCCGGAGGTTTGTTTGGTAAAAACGTGCTTGATGTAGGGTGTGGCGCTGGAATTTTAAGCGAATCTATGGCTCGACTTGGCGCAAAAGTTACCGGGATTGATATGACCACCGAGCCGTTACAAATTGCCAAACAACATGCAGAGCAGAGCGGATTGGTCATTGATTATCAGCAAACCACCATTGAAAATTTTTTGCAAAATCAGAGCGCTTGTCATAAAGAGAAATTTGATGTGATTACGTGCATGGAAATGCTTGAGCATGTCCCTGATCCGCTCTCTATTATTCAAAGTTGCCAAGCATTGCTCAAACCGGACGGTGTACTGTTTTTTTCAACCATTAATCGTACTTTCAAAGCCTATATGTTGGTGATTATCGGGGCGGAATATGTGCTGAAAATGCTGCCGAAAGGTACTCACGAATTTGAAAAATTTATCAAACCGGCAGAATTATTAGCTTGGTGCGATCAGGCGAATTTAACTTGTGATGAAATGGTCGGTTATCACTTTAATCCGTTAACCGAGAAATTTTGGTTAAATCAGGATGTGAGTTGTAACTATATTGCGACACTAAGGCAGGCGGATTGAAAAAATCTACTGCGTTAAAGTAATGGGTAACAATAAAGTATCAAATGCGAAACTGAGCGGCAAATCAATGACGACAAGAAAGCTGAATACGCCTTGTTCACGCATATAGCCTAGATCTCTGGCAACACCGGCATAAGGCGTGTAGTCGTTTTCCATCAAACTCAATACCGTGCCGCAAGCTGAAAGATTGAGGATAATCAGAAGCAAAAAGCTCCATTTATATAGTGTTCGTTTCATTTTACCTCTTGTTCGGCGGAACTGTTTATTATCAATTTCACAAATTAAGGTCTGCAAATGCAGACCTAAGACCGATAACAAACCATCCATAAACCAAATGAACAGTGATGGCGCTCGTTTGTAATGAGTGCCCTTTGTCGCATTTGATGAGTATATCAGCACACGTTAAAAACGTGCGCTATCGGAGGAACTGTTTATTATCAATTTCACAAATTAAGGTCTGCAAATGCAGACCTTATTTTTGCAAAATTTTTACCATTATTGAGCGCTTGTTAGGCTTTAATTTGTGCTTTAACTGCAGCAAATGCCACCATATTAATGATACGTCTTACCGAGGAGACCGGGTTTAGGATATGAGCCGATTTGTTCATACCCAATAAGATAGGTCCGACGGTAATTGCCGTGGTTGTCGCACGTAATAGGTTATAACTGATACGTGCTGCTTCCATATTCGGCATCACTAACAAATTCGCAGAACCTTTTAACGGGCTGTCCGGCATATAATCACGGCGTAATTTCTCGGATAGCGCTAAATCACCGTGCATTTCGCCATCAATCATCAGTGTCGGATCCCGTTGTTGCACAAGTTCTAAAACTTTACGCATTTTTGGTGCACCCAGTTGATTGGACGATCCGAAATTAGAGTGAGACATCAGCGCAACGGCAGGTTCAATCCCAAAGCGTTTAATTTCTTCTGCCGCCATCAGGGTGATTTCAGCCAGCTCTTCCGCCGTCGGATCCGCATTCACATAAGTATCGGTGATAAACACGTTCCCTGTCGGCAATACCAATCCGTTTAATGCCGCCGGTACTTTGACGTCTTCTTTAACGCCGATAATATCTTTAATCGCATCCAAATGGCGGCTGTAAGAGCCGAATAATCCGCACACCAAACCATCGGCATAACCTAGATCAACCAATAGTGCTGCAATTACCGTTGAGTTAGAAATTACCACACGTTTGGCTATCGCCTCGGTAATGCCTTTGCGTTTCATCAGCTGATAATAATGTTGCCAAAACTCTTTGTAGCGTTCATCCTGTTCGTTATTGACGATTTCAAAATCTTTTCCGACTTCTAAGTGCAAGCCTAACTTTTTAATTCTCTCTTCAATTACCGCAGGACGACCAACGAGAATCGGATAAGCTAATCCCATTGAGACAATTTCTTGAGTGGCGTGCAATACTTTGCTCTCTTCACCTTCTGCCAATACAATCCGTTGTTTGTTCGCTTTGGCTTGGCTGAAAATAGGTTTCATAAAGAGGTTGGTTTTATATACAAACTGAGTCAGTTTTTCGTTATAAGCCTCCCAGTCTGTGATTGGACGAGTTGCCACGCCTGATTCCATCGCCGCTTTTGCGACCGCAGGTGCAATACGTACAATCAAGCGAGGGTCAAACGGACGAGGAATAATATATTCCGGACCAAAAGTCGTCCCTTCTCCGCCATAAGCCGAAGTAACCACATCGCTCTGTTCTGCTAAGGCTAAATCGGCAATAGCATAAACAGCGGCTCGTTTCATTTCTTCGTTAATAGTTGTCGCACCAACGTCTAATGCGCCACGGAAAATAAACGGGAAACAGAGTACGTTATTGACTTGGTTCGGATAGTCAGAACGCCCCGTACATACAATTGCATCCGGACGTGCAGCTTTAGCTTCCGGCGGGGTAATTTCCGGGTTCGGATTCGCTAATGCCAAAATCAGCGGATGAGCCGCCATACTTCTGACCATATCCTGTGTTAAGGCACCCGCTGCAGAACACCCTAGGAAAATATCGGCATTTGGAATTGCATCACCCAATGTACGCCAACCGTTATCGTCAATCGCATAGAATTTTTTGGTGTCATCCATACGATCATCACGTCCTTTATAGATAACCCCTTTTGAATCGCACACCACGATATTTTCCCGCTTCATTCCTAAGGAAAGTAGTAAATTCAAACAGGCAATTGAAGCGGCACCGGCGCCTGAGGCGACCAATCTGACATCTTCAATTTTCTTACCGATAATTCGTAACGCATTGATTACCGCTGCCGCACTGATAATCGCCGTGCCGTGTTGGTCATCGTGGAAGACAGGAATTTTCATCCGCTCACGCAATTTCTGTTCAATGTAGAAACATTCCGGCGCTTTGATATCTTCTAAGTTAATACCGCCGAAAGTCGGCTCTAATGCAGCAATAATTTCGACTAATTTTTCCGGATCACGCTCATTAATTTCAATATCAAATACATCCACCCCTGCAAATTTCTTGAAAAGTACGCCTTTTCCTTCCATAACAGGTTTACCTGCCAACGCACCGATATTACCCAAACCTAGTACCGCCGTACCGTTTGAGATGACGGCAACTAAGTTGCCTTTTGCGGTGTATTTATATGCGGCTAACGGGTCTTTTTCAATTTCAAGGCAAGGCTCGGCAACGCCCGGAGAATAAGCCAAAGCCAAATCGCGTTGAGTCGCAAGCGATTTGGTCGGCGTCACCTCAATTTTGCCGGGAATCGGAAATTCATGAAAATCAAGCGCAGCTTGGCGTAATTTGTCGTCCATAGAAGTATCCTTAATATCTGTTGAAAATAATCAATTCGGAGTAAATCTCCAAACAAGAGGCATTTTATCGTAAAAATAACTCGTGTTTTGTGACACAGTTCTAATTTTTCATAACCCGATGAAAATTTATAAAATTTTTATCTATTTATAAAATATGGTTAAAGATAATTTAAAAGTAAAAAATCATTGAAATAAAATTTTTAAATTCTATATTTTTAACTTTAATCAATATTTTATTCTGAAATATTGTTGATTAAGTTTCTGTTCGGGGTATGGACAAGTCGAATGTTTTTCTGCACAATTCCTCGCAACTTGTTTTTAAGCCCAATAGTTGGAGGATTTAATGAAAAAACTTTCTGGCGCAGAAATGGTAGTACAATCCTTGCGTGATGAAGGCGTAGAGTACGTTTTCGGTTATCCGGGTGGTTCCGTACTTGATATTTATGATGCAATTCATACCCTAGGTGGTATTAAACACGTCCTTGTCCGTCACGAACAGGGAGCGGTACATATGGCAGACGGCTATGCGCGCGCTACGGGTAAGGTCGGGTGTGTATTGGTTACCTCAGGGCCGGGCGCAACCAATGCGATTACCGGTATTGCAACCGCTTATTCGGACTCAATTCCTTTAGTGGTATTTTCAGGACAAGTACCGTCAGGCTTAATCGGCTCGGATGCTTTCCAAGAGTGCGACATGATCGGTATTTCCCGTCCGGTGGTTAAACACAGCTTTTTGGTAAAGCGTGCGGAAGATATTCCTGAAACGATTAAAAAAGCATTTTACATCGCCTCAACCGGTCGCCCGGGGCCTGTGGTAATTGATTTACCGAAAGATGTGGTTAATCCTGCCAACAAATTTAACTATGAATATCCTGCGGATATTAGCTTACGTTCCTATAGCCCAACGGTTCAGGGGCATAAAGGGCAAATCAAAAAGGCACTCAAAGCGATTTTAGTAGCGAAAAAGCCGGTTCTCTATGTTGGGGGCGGGGCGGTTATTGCTAATGCTAATCGACAAGTGACGGAATTTGCACAAAAATTAAATTTACCGGTTACCAGTTCGTTAATGGGCTTGGGCGCTTATCCGAGTACCGATAAGCAGTTTTTGGGAATGCTCGGTATGCACGGCACTTATGAAGCCAATAATGCTATGCACGAAAGCGATTTGATTCTCGGTGTCGGCGTGCGTTTTGATGATCGTACCACCAATAATTTAGCGAAATACTGCCCGAATGCGAAAGTGATCCATATTGACATCGATCCGGCTTCTATTTCAAAAACAGTACCGGCTTATATCCCGATTGTCGGTAATGCACAAAACGTATTGGATGAATTTTTAGCACTGTTAGATGAAGAAAATATTGCAAAAAATCAGTCGGATTTGACCGCTTGGTGGCAACAGATCGACCAATGGAAAGCCCGCCAATGCTTACACTTTGAAAAAGGTGAGGTGATTAAGCCGCAAGAAGTCATTCAAACCTTATACAAACTGACCAACGGCGATGCTTACGTAGCCTCTGATGTCGGTCAGCACCAAATGTTTGCAGCATTACACTATCCGTTTGATAAACCTCGTCGTTGGATCAACTCAGGCGGCTTAGGTACGATGGGCTTTGGCTTGCCAGCAGCTATCGGGGTGAAATTTGCTTATCCTGAAGCGACCGTCGTTTGTGTTACGGGAGACGGCAGTATTCAAATGAATATTCAAGAGCTTTCAACCGCAAAACAGTATGATACACCTGTGGTAGTGGTTAACTTGAATAACCGTTTCTTAGGCATGGTAAAACAGTGGCAGGATATTATCTATGCGGGGCGCCATTCACATTCTTATATGGATTCGTTACCGAACTTCGTCAAACTGGCAGAAGCCTACGGACACGTAGGGATTCAAATCACTCATCCGTCCGAGCTTGAAAGCAAACTGCAAGAAGCCTTGTCCATTAAAGACAAACTGGTCTTTGTCGATGTACTTGTTGATGAAACCGAACACGTTTACCCAATGCAAATTCGTGGTGAATCAATGAAAGATATGATGTTAAGCAAAACGGAGAGAACAGATGCGTAGAACATTATCCGTCTTATTAGAAAATGAATCCGGCGCATTATCGCGCGTGGTTGGGCTTTTCTCTCAACGCGGTTTTAATATTGAAAGCCTCACCGTGGCACCGACCGATGACGAGAGCCTATCTCGCATGACCATTGTTGCCAGTGGAGATAAAAAAGTATTGGAACAGATTGAAAAACAACTTCATAAGCTGATTGATATTTTCAAGGTCACCAATCTGAGCTACTGTGAACATATTGAACGTGAAGTGTTGCTTGTGAAAGTCAAAGCGGCGGGCAGTACCCGTGATGAACTTAAGCGTATGGCGGATATTTTCCGCGGGCAAATCGTCGATATTACGCCAAAGCAATACACTATTCAGTTGGCAGGCACCAGTGATAAACTCAATGCTTTTATTGAAGCAATCAAAGCGGAAACGACTATTGTAGAAATCGTTCGTTCCGGGGTTATCAGTCTGTCTCGCGGCGAAAAAAACTGTTTGTAATTAATTGATGGCGCACGTTTTTAACGTGCGTCAGACCGCTGATAAACCATCCAAAATCAATTGAACAGTTGTGGTTAGAAACGTGCGCTATCGGATGGTTAATGATCACTCTTATAAATGCTTTGTCTACTATGCCTTGTCTACTATGCCCAATAATCTGAGACACGAGAAACCTCGTGTCTCAGACCGCTGACAAACCTCTAGACATTGCTCTAGAGGTTTGATCTAATAGGCATATCGAAAAAAGGAAATGCCTATGCTTAAAAATACCCCTTCTCCCCAATATGAACTCGAGATGATAAGTCTTGAGCAACTTGTTCCCAAAGACCATCTTGTTCGCAAGGTCGCTAAAGCCATTGATTTTGAATTTATTCGTGATGAGGTCGCCCATCTTTATTGCCACGATAACGGTCGTCCTGCCGTTGACCCTGTGCGTTTGTTTAAAATTATGCTGTTGGGCTATCTCTTTGGGATTAAAAGTGAACGTCA
>JBGXMX010000120.1:0-12541 GCA_041809245.1 Glaesserella sp. | reverse complement strand
AATTGAATCCATTAAAAAACAATATGTAAAAACCGATACTCAACAAAGAAACTTTGCCTTTAATTCATTATATATGCTCTCTTATCCGCATATTATGAATTTATCTCGTAAAGCGGCTTATTATTATTGGCAAATGTTTCTACAAAGTAAAAATATTAAATATTTGGTGATTAGTATTATCACCGTTATTTCACCTAAACTTGCTATCAATCTGAAAAGGTTTATCTAATGAAGTTTTCTGTATTAATGTCCTTATATTTTAAGGAAAAACCTGAATATTTAACCGAGTGTTTTGAAAGTTTAAAGAATCAAACCGTTCAAGCCGATGAAATTGTCGTCGTGTTTGACGGAGCTATTACGCCCGAATTAGAACAAGTGGTGCAAAATTTTGCTGAAATCCTACCGCTTAATATTGTAAGACTTGCTCAAAATCAGGGGTTGGGTAAAGCGTTAAATCACGGTTTGACACATTGTCGTAACGAATGGGTATTTCGCATGGATACGGATGATATTTGTGTTTCGGATCGTTTTGAAAAACAGACGGCATTTATCGAACAAAATCCCGAAACGATAATTTTCGGCGGACAAATTGCTGAATTCGGTAGCGACATTACGGATATTGTCAGCTATCGTCGTGTACCGACGGATACAAACGCCATTGTCGAATTTACACGAAAACGTTGTCCGTTTAATCATATGACGGTGGCGTATCAAAAGAGTCCCGTACTTGAATGTTGCGGTTATCAGGATTTGCAGGAAGATTACTATTTGTGGATTAAATTGGTCGCTTTAGGAAAAAAAGTGGCAAATTTGCCGGATATTTTAGTCTATGCCCGTGTCGGCAACGGAATGGTCAGCCGCCGTCGCGGTATCGCTCAAGCTAAAGCGGAATGGCGGTTGTTTAAGTTAAAGCATAAATTGGGGATGCAGGGTGTGGTTTCGGGGTTAATTACGTTTGCAATGCGAGTATTACCGAGGTTATTACCGGCTTCGTTATTGACGCATTTTTATAAATTACTGCGTAAATAAGTCATTATTTTGCCTTCATTTGAGCAATCAAGCGCTCTGATTTCTCTGAAAATTTGCAAGCCCTCTCCGAAATCTTTTGGGTTTCTCTCCCGTACGGGGGAGGAGGGGGCAAAATCAGTTTTTCAGCAGCCCGAGGGGTTATTCCATTGGATATTTCAGTAGCTTCCAAGCAGGGCAAGCCAATGCGCTTGCTAATTTTTCAATATTAGCAAGCGATATATTCCAACGGCAACGTTCAACCGCAGAAATATAAGTTCTGTCTAACTCACATTCATTCGCCAGCCTTTCTTGCGACCAGCCCTTTTGTACTCTTAGAACTTGAATGTTGTAAGCCAAAATTTCCCTGAGATTTTCTCGATCAGGTAATTTTGTCGGGGATTTTGGTTTTGCGGACATAGTTAGAAGTATGACCACTTGAATAATTTACATCTACGGAGTTTGCTTCACATATGAAATGGGATATGATTGAACCACTCATCATTACCTCAATCATACAAATGAACCAAGTATTTGAACTTGCTTGGAAAGAGCAAGAAAATCCGTATAAACGAGCGACAGATCTTCCTGTCAATAAATATGGTTATACCCGTAGTGAATGGAATAAACTCACCAACTCCTATTTAGCCGGAATTTTGTATATCAATAATGTAGCAAGGGCGAATACTTTAGGTGGAATACTTAAACAAGAAGTGGGAAGTTCGGTTAATATCACTTGTATTAATGCGGAATATCAGCTGGAAGAATTTATTTTATCGCACACGGATTATGTCTATATCGCTTATACAAACAAGCTGATTGATTAAAATCCTTATTTCATTACTGTCATTAATCGCAAGCGGTACATTTTTCTTAAAATTTTGCAAAAAATACAACTCGTTGGTTTTAAAGGTGTGAACAATATGCGAGTAATTTTTTGCCTGAAATTGACCGCTTGTATTACCCCAAAGATAGCCCTTTGAGACATTTTCGGCAGTTAACCTACATTTTTGTTTGCGGATAAAGAAATTTTTCCAACGAATCTTACGAATCCTACCGCTTTCATTTCAAAAATCCCCATTTTTACGCTATCCTATAGCACAATTTTTTCGATGAAATTTAAAGGTCAAAAATGATGCAACAACAATACAATCCGAGTGCGATTGAGCCTAAAGTACAACAGTACTGGGCTGAAAATAAAGTATTCAAAGCAATTAAAGACGAAAGCAAACCAAAATATTACTGTTTATCGATGTTCCCATACCCGTCAGGTCGTCTGCATATGGGACACGTTCGTAACTATACGATCGGCGATGTGGTTTCCCGTTATCAACGTATGAACGGCAAAAATGTGCTACAACCGATGGGTTGGGACGCATTCGGCTTGCCGGCGGAAGGGGCTGCGGTAAAAAATAAAACCGCACCGGCAAAATGGACGTATGAAAATATTGAATATATGAAAGGTCAGCTCAAGTTGTTGGGCTTTGGTTTCGACTGGGATCGTGAAGTGACCACTTGCCGTCCTGAATATTATAAATGGGAACAATGGTTCTTCACCGAATTGTATAAAAAAGGCTTGGTATATAAGAAAACCTCAACGGTCAACTGGTGCCCGAATGATGAAACGGTATTAGCGAACGAGCAAGTTCACGAAGGCTGTTGCTGGCGTTGTGATACCCCTGTGGAACAAAAAGAAATTCCGCAATGGTTTATTAAAATTACTGATTATGCAGAACAACTTCTAAATGATTTAGATCGTCTTCCGTTGTGGCCGGATCAAGTGAAAACAATGCAACGTAACTGGATCGGTCGTTCTGAAGGGGTTGAAATCACTTTTAAAGTGAAAGGCACTGATCAAACCTTGCCTGTCTATACCACTCGTCCTGATACTTTCTTCGGCGTGAGCTATGTGGCAGTAGCGGCGGCTCACCCATTAGCAACCCTTGCAGCAGAAAACAATCCTGCATTGGCCGCCTTTATTCAAGAAGCGAAAAATACCAAAGTGGCGGAAGCGGATATTGCCACCATGGAGAAAAAAGGCATGGCAACAGAGTTGTTTGCAATTCATCCATTAACCGGCGAAGAGTTACCGGTTTGGGTCGCCAACTTTGTGTTGATGCACTACGGCACAGGGGCAGTAATGGCAGTACCTGCACACGATGAGCGTGATTTTGAATTTGCCCAAAAATACAATTTACCAATTAAACAGGTGATCGCACCGCTTGATGGTTCTGAATGGGATTTCAACAAAGCGGCAATGACCGAACACGGTAAATTGATTAACTCTGCGGAATTTGACGGTTTAGATTTTGATGCTGCTTTCAACGGCATTGCCGATAAATTAGAAGGAATGGGGATCGGTAAACGTCAAGTCAATTACCGCCTGCGTGACTGGGGCGTTTCCCGACAACGTTACTGGGGGGCACCGATTCCGATGCTGACCCTTGAAAACGGTGAAACCGTCACTGTACCAATGCAAGATCTTCCTGTAGTGTTACCTGAGGATGTAGTGATGGACGGCGTGAAAAGCCCGATCAAAGCAGATCCGGAATGGGCGAAAACCACGTATAACGGTCAGCCGGCATTAAGAGAAACGGATACTTTCGACACCTTTATGGAATCTTCTTGGTATTACGCACGTTATGCGTCGCCACAATATCAACAAGGTATGTTAGACAAAGAAGAAGCAAACTACTGGCTACCTGTGGATCAGTATATCGGCGGTATCGAACACGCGACAATGCACTTGCTCTACTTCCGCTTCTTCCACAAATTACTGCGTGACGCAGGCTTTGTTACCAGCGATGAGCCGACAGAAAAATTACTCTGTCAAGGTATGGTGTTAGCGGACGCTTATTACTACACCAGCCCGACCAATGAACGTATTTGGGTATCGCCAACCGAAGTGACCGTTGAACGTGATGAAAAAGGGCGTATTTTGAAAGCCTTTGACAAAGAAGGTCGTGCGTTGGTACACAGCGGTATGACCAAAATGTCAAAATCGAAAAACAACGGTATTGACCCACAAGAGATGGTGGAAAAATACGGTGCGGATACCGTGCGTCTATTTATGATGTTCGCTTCCCCTGCGGAAATGACATTAGAATGGCAAGAGTCTGGCGTAGAAGGAGCGAAACGTTTCTTAGGTCGTCTTTGGAATTTAGCCTATGAGTATGCACAATCGCCGGCAACGGTTGCATTAGATCCTGCGGCATTAAACAAAGAGCAAAAAGATTTACGTCGTGATGTACACAAAACCATTGCGAAAGTAAGTGATGACATTGGTCGCCGTCAAACATTCAATACCGCAATTGCGGCAATTATGGAATTGATGAATAAGCTCACCAAAGCACCGCTTGTTAATGATCAAGATAAAGCGGTAATGGCAGAAGCATTAAATGCAGTGATCCGTATGCTCTACCCAATCACTCCGCACATTTGCTTTGAACTATGGCAAGCCTTAGGCAATGAAGGTTCAATTGACTTTGCCCCTTGGGTTGTAGCAGATGAAAAAGCAATGGTAGAAGATGAAAAACTCGTTGTGGTGCAAGTAAACGGTAAAGTGCGTGGAAAAATTACCGTATCAGCAACTGCGACAGAAGATGAAGTCAAAGCGATTGCGAAAGCCGATGAAAATGTGGCGAAATATCTTGAAGGCGTAGAAATCGTGAAAGAGATCTATGTGCCGTTTAAGATGTTAAGTTTTGCAGTGAAGGCATAATAGTAGGGTGGGTTTTAACCCGCCTTTCAATCTACATTGATATATGGTGGGTCAAGACCCACCATACAAACAGGAATATGGTATGTTAAAAAAACTCTCTCTCGTTTTTGTGCTGTTTCTAACCGCTTGCGGCTGGCATTTCAAAAATAATGAAATGTTCCCGGCTGAATTACGTACGCTCAGCCTTGAAAGTGCGGATCAATATAGTGAGATGTCACGTATTCTACGTAACCAAATGTTACTTAGTGATATCAACATCGTACCGAAAGCGGAAAACGTCGCAAATTTACGTTTAAATTCAACGGAAAGTACGTCCCATGTTGCCTCAGTGTTTAAGCAAGCCCGTGAAGCGGAAAAAATCTTAAGTTTAACCGTTAAAGCAACGGTTACCGTACCGAATAAAGGATCTTATCCTTTGGAGGTTTCGGTACACCGCACATTCTTTGATGATTCCCGTGCAGCATTGGCGAAATCAGAAGAACAAGAAAGCATTCACCGCCAAATGTACGAACAAGCCTCTCGCCAGCTACTGATTAAAGTGGCGGGGTTACAAAAAGAGTTAGCACAAGCTCAATAAGATGATACAACGCATTTTTTCAGAAGGATTGGGTGCTGCGCTGAATAAAGGCTTGCAGCCGTTTTATTTGTTGACGGGGCAGGATCTGTTATTGGTCGGTGAAGCGAAAGACAGTATCGTACAAACGGCTCGTCTGCACGATTTTGATGAAAAGCAGGAATTGTCCATCGCCAATGATACCCAATGGGATGCGTTGTTCTCTCTTGTTCAATCTAACGGCTTATTTTCCAGCCGCCAAATTCTGATACTCAATCTGCCCGAAAATCTAACAGTAACACAGCAAAAACAGCTTTCCGAGCTGTTGGCTTTTTCTCATACTGATTTGATCTTTGTTTTGCACCAACCAAAGCTGACCAAAGCAATGGAAAAACAGAGTTGGTTTACTCAGCTTAATCATGGGCTATTGATCAATTGCCAAACTCCGGATATCAACAAACTACCGATTTGGTTACAACATCGGGCAAAATCTATGCAGCTTCAGCTTGACCCCGAAGCGATTCAGCTCCTGTGTTACAGCTATGAAGGAAATTTATTGGCGTTGAAGCAGGCTTTACAGATGTTGCAACTACGTTATGCCGAACAAAAAATCGGTTTAAATCGTGCGAAAGAGGTGATTGAACAGTCGGCGCAGTTTACCCCGTTTCAATGGATTGACGCTTTGTTGGAAGGCAAAACGAGCCGAGCATCCCGTATTTTACAGCATCTTAAAAATGAGGAAGTTCAGCCTGTCGTATTATTGCGGATTGTACAAAAAGAGTTATTGGTTTTATTAGAAATAACCCGCCCGATACAGCCGGTTTTGAACAGTCGTCAACCCTTGTATAGCGGTAATCTAAGAGCCGAATTTGACCGTTTAAAGGTGTGGCAAAACCGTCGAGGGTTTTACCAACATGCGGTACAACGTTTAACATACCGTACACTTTATGAACTGATTCAAGCTCTTGCGGAACTTGAAAAACAAGTTAAGCAAGAGTTCAGCGAAATTATTTGGCAGGAGCTTGAACGTTTCGGAATGTTATGGAAAGAGTAACCTGTTCCGAACATTGTAAGCCCACCGCCTTATGCAAGGCGAAATACCTTCACATTACCAAACCCATTCTCTTTTAAATAAAGGGCTTGCAATTTGCTCATCACACCACGCTGGCAATAGAGCAGATAGGTTTTCGATTGATCTAAACTGCCGAAATGATTGGAAAGTTTATAGAACGGTAGCTTTTTGACTTCAACTCCTTCAAGGCTGAACGGTTTTTCGTCCACTTCTTCAGGGCTACGAATATCTAAAATCACATCGTTTTCGCCTAATTCCGAAGTGGTTTCAACAGATACCACCTCTTTTTCCGTCTGTTGAGCAATTTCACGAATATCTAAATAATGGGCGTTTTGTACCGCTTGTTCGAGAACGTCAAAGTTGAAGTTGCCTTCTTCTTCGATGATTTTGCTTTCAATCGCTTTCACCGTTGGATTTTTTGAAATCACACCACAAAATTCCGGCATAGATTTGGCAATATCGTCCGTGCCAATCTCTTTCGCCATTGCGATACTTTGCTCTTTATCGTGGGTAACCAACGGACGTAACACTAAGGTATCGGAAGCCTTGTCAATCAAGCGTAAGTTGGTCAAGGTTTGGCTAGATACTTGCCCTAAGGCTTCGCCCGTGACAATTGCTTGAATATCAAAACGTTCGGCGATTTTGCTGGCGGCACGCACCATCATCCGTTTTAACACCACGCCCATCTGCCCGTTATCAATTTTTTCTAAAATCTCGCCCACTACATTTTCAAAGTTAATCGCCACAAAACGCACTTTATGGGACGAGCTGTAACGGCTCCAAATATGATACGCCATTTGTTTCACGCCAATTTCGTGAGCAGCACCACCAAGGTTAAAGAAGCAGTAATGAACACGAGAACCACGGCGAATCAGCATATAACTTGAGACACCGGAGTCAAAACCGCCCGAAATCAGTGAAAGCACATCTTCCTGAGTACCAATCGGATAACCGCCCAACCCTTCGTGGCGCGCTTTGATTAACAGCATCTTATCGTGGTCAATATCAATGCGTACGGTCACATCGGGATTGGTTAATTTTACGCTTGCTGAGGTAATATGCTGATTTAAGCCGCCGCCCACATAGCGTTCCACATCAAGGGAGCGGAAATCGTGCTTACCTTTACGACGAACACGCACGCAGAAGGTTTTACCCTCTAATTCCTCTTTTACTTTCGCAAGGGTATGCTCAAAAATGTCGTGCATTGTGGTAAACGGCATTTCTTCTACTTCAAGAATATGATGAATACCCGGCGTGCGTTTAAGTAAATCCAACACTAGAGGAGCTTCTTCAGCGACTTTTGCGCGCACTTCAATGAAATCCCAGTTGCGAATCACGGCGACATTTTCCGTTTCACGCAATAGCACATTACGAATATTGGAGGTTAAAATTTTGATAAAGCGTTTACGCACGGAATCGCTTTTAATCATAATTTCAGGGAAAAGTTTGATAATAAATTTCATAGGATTGTATGATTTGAAAAGAAAAAACGGCGGGATCCTAGCATATTTTGCAAAATATTCCTAAGATCACACCGCTTGTTTTAGACGTACGGACTATTTAGTGTATTTACCCGCCATGGCTTGATAAACGGCATTCTCAGTTTTAATGATATTGTATTTGTTTTCTAACAGAGAAAGTGCCGAACTTCTTTCGGTATTTAAGGCGCTTAACCATTCACGAAGTTCAGAAACTCCTTGATCATAACGGTTCTTATAATAGCCGCTGATACGTTTATCGTAATCATATTTTTTCTGAAGATTATCAAAACCTGCTTTGGATTGCTCATAAGCATAGTAGTAGGTGTCGATTTCATTTAACGCAGAGGTTAATGTTTGCTCATAATTTAATTTGGCTAGGTTATAGCTTTCTTCGGATAATTTAATATTATTTTTTACTCTATACCAATCTAAGAAAGGTAAATTAAATCCGATTGAGCCACCTAAGACTTGGTTGTTTCCTAGATTATCTGCTTTTGCCACAGTACTGGTTAAACTACCACCCAAAGTAATCGTCGGGAACCAGCTTTTTTCTGTGGCTGTTAAGCTTTTAAATGCACTCTGCAAACGGTTTAGGCTTGCGTTGATGTCCGGACGATTGGCAATTACAGAAACGGGTACATTTAGATCAATTCCCTGCAATTTCACACTAAGCAAATTGGGATAGCGTACCGTAAGGGCTTCATTTGGTTTTACATTCAGCAAATTACGTAAGGTTTGTTCTGCGGTTTTTTGTGCGGAACGCAGGCTAATTAAGGTGTTTCGAGCCGCTAAAGTTGCCTGCTGGGCTTGTGCTACGCTTAATTGGTCGATAGAACCTACATTTAATTTATTTGTTAAGATGCGAGTAATCTGCTCGTAGCTTTTTACGTTCTCTTCCGCCATTTTGATTGCATCTTGATAATAGGAAAGATTGTAATAGCTACTTACAACAGCATTAATTAGAGATAATTTCGCCGCTTGTAAATCTTCTTGAGTAGCTTTATATTCCCACTCCGCTGCACTGGCGGTATCGGCTAAACGGCGCCATAAGTCAAGCGTATAGCTTAAATTAAAGCCTAGTTGGTGGTTTACAGTTGAATTACTGGTAGAAACGGTATTTTTTTCAGGCGAACCTACACCTTTTGAAACTGTTGTAGTACCTGAGCCGCTAAAAGTCGGCACTAAATCCGCACCGACTAAATTAGCGTTGTAGAGCGCTTTGTTCATCGCAATTGCCGATTTGGCTAAGTCAATATTATTCACCAGCGCCATTTCGACTAAACGGTTAAGCTCCGCATCTTGATAGCCTTTCCACCACTGTTCATTGATCTGAAACTGTTTGGTAATTTCTTGGTATTGTTGGAAGTTAAGCTGTACTTTTTGCAGTGAACCATCACTACTCATATTGCTACAAGCTGAAAGCGTTATGGCCGCAATCAGTGTAAAGGCGAATTTTGAATGCTTCATGGTATATTCCTTACATAAAAATAATGGAGTGTATTTTAAAGAAAACACCCCATTTCGACTAGTTTAAAACTGAACGATCATTCATCTTTTGCAAAAATTTACAGAAAACTGACCGCTTGTATTAAACACTTAATAATTGTGAAATTAATCCTTGATGGCGCTCTGCCTGCACCGCTTGTTTTAAACGCTCTGCGGTTAAAATACTTTTTAATTCGGATAATGCTGTTTGGAAATCATCATTCACAATCACATAATCAAATTCGTTATAGTGACTCATTTCGGACACCGCTTCGCTCATGCGTTTTGCGATGGTGTCCGCCGAATCTTGCCCGCGACCTATCAAACGTTTTTCCAACTCCGCTTTTGACGGTGGCAGAATAAAAATGGTTTTGACATTCGGCACTTTTGCACGAATTTGTCTTGCACCTTGCCAGTCAATATCAAGGAATACGTCAATGCCTTGTTCAAGGCTGCGTTCAATCATCGGCAATGATGTGCCGTAATAGTTGCCGAAGACTTCCGCCCATTCTAAGAAGTGTCCTTGCTCAATCAGGCGTTTAAATTCTTCGTGTTGTGTGAAGTAATAATGTACGCTGTGTTCTTCACCCGGACGTGGATTGCGAGTGGTGTGAGAAATGGAAAGTTGTACTTGCGAACGGGGAAGATCGGCAAGTAACGCATTGATTAATGACGATTTTCCTGCACCGCTTGGGGCTGAGATGATATATAAATTTCCTAGGCTCATAGTTAAAATGGTTTACATAATAAATTTTTCTCTCTATCAACTACATCATCAATGCAGGGATACCCCTGATGGCGCATATTTTCAGCGTGTGTCGCATACTCTTGAGCATTTTTATAGGCATTCGTTATAAACAAGCGGTCATCTTTCCGGCACATCGACCCGCCCCTACATTGTTATGTGATAAATGAGAAAAAAATTGAACTAAAAATTAAGGACGCAAAAGCGTCCCTAACACCGAATTTTATTTTTTCGCAAGCGGCGGAACAAAGGTAATGCCTAAATCCCACGGTTGTTCAATCCACGTTTCTTGTGGAATATCAACCACATAATCATCCACTAAGCTCGCACCCATCGGTTTAGCGAAGACGGTGACAAATTTTGCATTCGGATACATATCACGAATCGCACGTGCGGTATTGCCAGTATCCACCAAATCATCCACCACGATAAAACCTTCGCCGCCGTTAGCTACTTCTGCTGCGTGTAATACTTTTAATTCACCTTGATTATCGTGGTCGTAACTTGCGATACACACAGTTTCGACGTGGCGAATATTCAATTCGCGCGCCAGTACCGCCGCTGGGAATAAACCACCACGACTCACGGCGATAATGCCTTTCCATTGGGATGCCGGTAACAGACGCTCAGCCAATTTGCGTGCGTGCATATGGAACATATCCCACGTCACAACATATTTTTCGTTTGTGTATTTCTCACTCATAAGTTCACCTAAAAAAAGCGGTGGCGATGCCACCGAATAAAAAAATTGCGTAAGGATAACCTGAAAAGGACTTTCGTGCTATCATTTCAAAGAAAATTTTACAATAAAGTCGAAGTTGTCATTGATTTTTTGCAAAATTTTACACGAAACTGACCGCTTATTATTCTATAGGAGGAAATATGTCAGAAATTCAAACACTTAAACCAAATTTATTGTGGAAATGGTTTGACCAAATTTGTGCCATTCCGCATCCGTCCTATCACGAAGAAGAGATTGCGCAATTTATTGTCAATTGGGCAAAGCAGAAACAACTTTTTGTTGAGCGGGACGGCGTCGGCAATATTCTTATTCGTAAGCCGGCGACAAAAGGCATGGAAGATTGTAAAACCATTGCGCTACAAGCTCATTTAGATATGGTGCCGCAAGCCAATGAAGGCTCACTGCACGATTTCAAAAAAGATCCGATTCAGCCTTATATCGACGGTGAATGGGTCAAAGCCAAAGGCACTACCTTGGGGGCGGATAACGGTATCGGCTTGGCTTCTTGTTTAGCGGTATTGGATTCCGATGATTTGGCTCACCCTGAAATCGAAGCACTGTTAACCATGACAGAAGAAGCGGGAATGGAAGGCGTACTCGGCTTACAACCTAATTGGATGAAGGCGGACATCCTGATCAATACGGATACCGAAGAAACGGGTGAAATCTATATCGGTTGCGCCGGTGGCGAGGATGTGAGTATTGAGCTGCCTATTATTTATGAAAACAATCACTTTGACTGTGCGCTACAGATTAGCTTAAAAGGCTTAAACGGCGGACATTCGGGTGGCGATATCCATACAACGCGGGCAAATGCCATTAAGTTAATGGCAAGAACACTTGCGACCCTAAAATCACAGGTTCCTTTCCAAATAGCAACGATTCGTGGAGGTTCTGTGCGTAATGCGATCCCACGTGAATCGGTAGTCAGTTTGGTGTTGGATGCAAAAAATCAAGAAAATCTGACCGCTTGTTTAGCTCAATTCGAGCAAGATTTGAAAAAAGAGTTGCTATATGCAGAGCCGAATCTTCATTTTATTGTCGAAAATGTCGAAAAACCGTCACAAATCTTTGCACAAGAAACCACTGCGAAGGTTATTCAATTCTTAAATGTGTTACCGAACGGTGTCATTCGTAACAGCGATATTGTAGAAAATGTAGTAGAAACCTCGCTCAGTATCGGTATTTTAGCGACTGAAAACGGGGTTGTGCGGGGCAAAAATTTGGTCCGTTCATTAATTGAAAACGGTAAAGCCGATGTACGTTCCCGGTTAACTTCTCTTGTGGAATTGGTTGGCGGAAGTATCTCTTTTTCAACCGGATATCCGGGTTGGGAACCGGATCCGCATTCGGTCATTACGCCGATTACCAAATCGATTTATGATGAAGTATTAGGTGAAGAATCTCAGATCAAAGTTATCCATGCGGGTCTTGAATGCGGTTTGATTAAAAAGGTTTATCCGAATATTGATGTGGTTTCAATCGGTCCGACGATTCGCAACGCCCATTCACCGGATGAAAAAGTGCATATTCCGGCAGTAGACATTTATTGGCAACTACTGACTCGTATTTTGGCTCAAGCGCCGAAAAAATAGCGGATAAAAAATGGTGAGGAAACTCACCATTTTGACAAAAAATCGGCATAGTAGACAAAATGGTTGCTAAAAAGTGGCTTAAAGCCTTATATTACGGGCTTTAAGCCACTTTTTTGAATTATGAACCAAAAGAATGTCATTT
>JBGXMX010000119.1:0-2984 GCA_041809245.1 Glaesserella sp. | reverse complement strand
TTGGCGACAGTGGTTTGGTTCTATCTTTCAAATCAAAATACCCAACCGCTTGCCGAGTTGATTAAGAAGCAAGAAAGCCCGGAATATATCGGTAAAAAAATGAATACCGTGGTATATTCTCCGACAGGACAGAAGCAATATTTGGCAAAATCAGAACAAGCGGAATATTATCAACAAGAGGGACATACGGACTTTACCCAACCTTTGGTTTATTTATTTGAAATGGAGAGCGAAAACGCATTCAAAAGAGAAAGTTGGAAACTCCGTGCCGATAAAGCCAAATTAACTAAAGACAATATGTTGTATTTAAACGGAAACGTCGTCGCCGAGACATTATTGGCGGAATCCAAACTGCAACGTATCGAAACGGAAAGTGCGGTGGTGAATTTGACTACGCAGGACATTAGTTCTGATACGATAGTGAAAATCAACGGTCAAAATTTTACTTCCAGCGGATTGAAATTAACCGGTAATTTGCAACAACAAGTTGCCACATTGAAAGAACAGGTGCAAACTCACTATGAAATCAACAAGCAATAAAATTTTATTGATTACCGCATTAGCCTTTACTTCCCTCTCGGCTTCCGCTTTAAAAGATGATACGAGTAAACCGATTAACATCGTATCCGATAACCAATCTTTGGATATGGAAAACAGTGTTGTTACGTTCAGTGATAATGTCGTGATTACGCAAGGTTCTATTCTGATCAAAGCGAATAAAGTCGTTATCACCCGTCCGCCGGAAGGTTCGGGCAAAAAAGAAACCATTGAAGCTTTCGGCAATCCGGTAACTTTTCATCAAATGATGGATAACGGTAAACCAGTTGACGGCAAAGCCAACAAAGTCCATTACGATTTAGGAACGGAATTTTTAACCCTGAAAGAAAAAGCCGAACTCAAACAACTGGATAGTAAAATCAATAGTGAACTCATCACTTATGACGTTAAAAAGCAACAACTTAAAGCCAGCGGCTCGTCAAAATCCCGTGTACAAACCGTGTTGATTCCGACCCAATTAAACGAACAGAATAAAAAAATTAAAAAATAGGATTTCTTAATGTCGATTCTTTATGCTGAAAACTTGGCTAAAAGTTATAAAAGCCGTCGTGTTGTATCTGATGTCAGCTTTACGGTGAAATCCAATGAAATCGTTGGGTTACTCGGTCCAAACGGTGCGGGGAAAACTACGTCTTTCTATATGGTTGTAGGCTTGATACGTCATGATGAAGGCAAAATCCGTATTGATGAAGAAGATATCAGTTTGTTACCGATGCACAATCGAGCCCAAAAAGGTGTCGGTTACTTACCGCAAGAAGCCTCCATTTTCCGTCGTTTAAGTGTCTATGATAATTTGATGGCGGTATTAGAGATTCGTAAAGATTTAAACGGCAGACAACGTCGTGAAAGAGCGGATGAATTAATTGACGAATTTAATATCGGGCATATTCGCGATAATTTGGGGCAATCGCTCTCCGGCGGGGAGCGCCGTCGCGTAGAAATTGCCCGGGCGTTAGCCGCCAATCCTAAATTTATTTTATTGGATGAACCCTTTGCCGGCGTTGATCCGATTTCCGTAATTGATATCAAAAAAATCATTACCGATCTGCGTAATCGCGGGTTAGGGGTGCTGATTACCGACCATAACGTGCGTGAAACATTGGACGTATGCGAACGCGCTTATATTGTGAGCGAAGGTAAAATGATCGCCACGGGCACACCGACGGAAGTGATGAATAACGAACAAGTAAAACGCGTTTATTTAGGTGAGCAATTTAAACTCTAACAGGTGATAACCGATGAAATTCACTCAGCTTCTGGCAGAAAAAAATATTCGTCAGGGAATCGTCTGTTCCAGTAAAAAACGGGTGTTCGAAATGATCGGACGACTTGTCGCCGAGCAGCTGACCGCTCAATCAAATATTGAAAATTTTGATGAATTACAATGCTTTGAAAGCTTGTTTAATCGTGAAAAATTGGGCAACACTGCCATCGGTAACGGTGTTGCGATGCCGCGGGCAAGGCTGCCTGCCGGCAATAGCCCGATCGCCGTCTTTTTACAATTAAGTACGCCTATTGATTACGATGCTCCCGATCGCCGTGAAGTCGATTTGATTTTTGCCATTATGATCCCTGAACATCTCTGTGCCGACTATACAAACGTGCTCTCCGAATTGGCCGAACGGTTAACTGAAAAAAATCTGTGCAAACAATTAAGAGCAGCAAAAAACGAACAAGAAATATGGCAGCTATTTGAATTTGCCGATCATCACACAAACGAATAATACAGGAACGAAAGAAATTAGGTAAATTATGGAACTTATTATCATCAGCGGACGCTCAGGCGCAGGAAAATCCGTTGCGTTGCGAGCCTTGGAAGATATCGGTTATTACTGCGTGGACAACTTACCGATTGATTTACTTCCCCAACTTGCCGCTATTCTATCAAAAAACCAGCCGCTTACTGCAATCAGTGTTGATATTCGTAATTTTCCTAATTCCGAATCCTCTTTAGAAGATATTCTATCTCATCTTACCGATACGGATAGAATCAAGATCATCTTCTTAGATACCGATCGTGAAGCATTAATCCGTCGTTACAGTGATTCCCGTCGTCTGCACCCGCTATCAACACAAGGATTATCCTTAGAAGCCGCTATTGACGCAGAGCGGGATTATTTGGAACCTTTGGTACAACAAGCCGATATTATTATTAATACGACGACCCTTTCCACTCATGATTTAGCCGAAAAATTGCGTAATTTCTTACTTGGGAAATCACACAAAGAACTCAAAATGGTCTTTCAGTCTTTCGGGTTCAAATACGGCATTCCGCTTGATGCCGATTATGTTTTCGATGTGCGCTTTCTTCCCAATCCGCATTGGGAGCCTGCATTACGCCCTATGACGGGTTTAGATAATCCGGTTATTGAATTTCTCAGCCGCCACAACGAAGTGAATGATTTTATTGAACTAACCCGCAACTA
>JBGXMX010000118.1:0-27620 GCA_041809245.1 Glaesserella sp. | reverse complement strand
GTCGTACTTCGCAATTTGTTCCGCAAGAATTAAGCCTAAAACGGTGCGAGTTTGGTTGTTCAATAAGCCTGCACGATCCAATTCACCTAAAATCGCCATAATACCGCCCGCACGGTGTACGTCTTCCATATGGTATTTTGCTGTATTTGGTGCCACTTTGCTTAAGCAAGGGACTTTGCGAGAAAGGCGATCGATATCCGCCATGGTGAAATCCACTTCCGCTTCTTGTGCTGCGGCAAGTAAGTGTAAAACCGTATTGGTTGAACCGCCCATGGCAATATCTAGGCTCATTGCATTATCAAATGCCGCTTTGGTTGCAATAGAACGTGGCAATACAGACAAATCATCTTGTTCATAATATTTTTTGCATAGCTCAACGATTTGCGTGCCAGCGTCTAAGAATAATTGTTTACGGTCGGCATGCGTCGCAAGGCAAGAGCCGTTGCCCGGTAAACTTAACCCCAGAGCTTCGGTTAAACAGTTCATTGAGTTTGCCGTAAACATACCTGAACAAGAACCGCAGGTTGGGCAAGCAGAACGCTCAATCGCATCAACATCGGCATCAGAAACATTTTTATCTGCACTCTGCACCATCGCATCGACTAAGTCCAATTTAATGATTTGATCAGATAATTTCGTTTTACCCGCTTCCATCGGACCGCCAGATACGAAAATCGTTGGAATATTTAAACGCAACGCCGCCATTAACATTCCCGGCGTGATTTTATCGCAGTTTGAAATACAGACCATCGCATCGGCACAATGTGCGTTCACCATATATTCCACGCTGTCCGCAATTAAATCACGGCTCGGCAGAGAATAGAGCATACCGCCGTGTCCCATCGCAATCCCATCACCAACCGCAATGGTATTAAACTCTTTTGCCACGCCACCTGCTTTCTCGATTTGCTCAGCAACAAGTTGCCCCATATCTTTTAAGTGAACGTGCCCCGGTACGAATTGGGTAAAGGAGTTCACCACCGCAATAATCGGTTTACCAAAGTCATTTTCTTTCATTCCCGTTGCACGCCATAAAGCTCGTGCGCCTGCCATATTGCGACCTTGCGTACTGGTCGCTGAACGTAATTTAGGCATAATCTCTCCAATCTGTTATTAAAAATTTGTTATGTTGTATTAAACTTGGTTAACCCAAAGAGACATCAAGGATCATCATCAAGACAAAACCGAGCATCAAGCTAAGGGTGGCAATATCGGTATTGCCGTTACTTTGCGATTCAGGAATCAGCTCTTCAACCACCACGAAGATCATCGCTCCTGCGGCAAATGCCAGTGCATAGGGTAGAACTGCTGTCATGGAAATCACAAAAACAGCGCCAATGACCGCCGCAATCGGTTCTACAATTGCGGATAATGAGCCGTAAGTAAACGCTTTTAAACGCCCATGCCCTTCGGCTCGAATCGGTAGCGCCAAAGACGATCCCTCAGGGATATTTTGTAAACCAATACCGATGGCTAAACCGATTGCGCCCATAATAGATAAACTGGTATCGGCGACATTCATTGCTACGGCGCCAAAGGTAACGCCAATGGCTAAGCCTTCCGGAATATTATGAATGGTGATGGCAAGGAAAAGCAGTACGGATTTCGGCAGTTTTCTTTTCATGTTGCTGCCTTCGGCTTCTTCCAGCGAATGATTTAAATGTAAGTGCGGGACAAACCAATCTACACAACGTAAAAACACACCGCCCAGTAAAAAACCTACGGCAACCGGGAGCCAATTCCAGCCGTTATATTGCGCTTCGGCATATTCCAAAGCGGGAGAAAGCAGAGACCAAAAGGATGCGGCGATCATCACTCCCGCAGCAAACCCCATCATAGAATCAAGCAGTTTGGCATTGACACTTTTAAAGAAAAAGACCAATGCCGAGCCTAAAATGGTACAAAACCAAGTAAAAAGCCCTGCAATTAAGGCTTGTAATGCGGGGTGTAGTTGTAAAAATTGTTCAAACATAATCGTTGTTGCAAAAAATTTTAAAAATTTGACCGCTTGTTAACGGCTAGAACCTTGGCATTCGCATATTCGAGCTGCCGACTTGTTCATTAGCGGCTCGTTGTGCGGTAATGACTTTATCGCCTTCGTTTAAACCTGAGATAACCTCGGTATAAAGGCTATCCGATAATCCTGTTTTGATGACTTTATCAACCGCTTGGTTATTTTCAAGAATCTGTACTTTCGTCTCTTTGCCTTGCTTTTTAATCGCACTGTTGGGTACCAGTAACACATTTTGCTTCTCGGCTATCGTAATACGCCCTTGTGCGGTCATACCGATACGTAAACTCAGATCGCTGTTTTCAATCTCAATATTGGCATAGTAATAAACCGCCGTGCTATTGCCTGATTCTTCGGTATAGCTGTTATCGGTAAGGGTCGTCAGTGCAGGATCAAGGGAGCGGATTATACCTTGATATTGACGGTTTGGTTCCGCTAAGGTTGAAAAATTTACCGCTTGTCCGACTTTCACCTGTGCAATATCGCCCTCGGCGATTTCCAGTTTAATCAGCGCTTTAGAGAGGTCGGCTACTTGTACAATTGTCGGTGAAGTTTGGTTGGCGTTGACCGTTTGCCCTTCCGATACGGGAATAGAGACAATCACTCCATCAATCGGCGAAACGATTTGTGTGTAATTTAAATTGGTTTTTGCCGTATTCACTGAAATTTCAGCAATCGCAATTTGCGCTTTGGTATCTTCTAAATCCGCTTGTGCGGCTGCAAGACTGTTTTGGGCGGTTTCAAAATCGCTTAATGAGGCGCTTTTTTGCTGATAGAGTTTAGCGATACGTTGATAATTGGATTGCGCTACATTCAGTGCGGTCTGTTTTGCGGTCAGTTGCGTTTGGTAGGCGGAAAGCTGAGCTTCGGCACTTTTGAGATTATTTTGCTGTGTTTCAGAATCAATTTCTGCAATTAATTGTGATTTTTTGACCGCTTGTCCCAGTTGGACATGTAATTTTTGAATTTTACCTGAAACCTGTGCGCCGACTTCGGTGCGTTGAATCGCACGAACGGAACCTGTCGCCAATACGCTTTTATCCAAATTCCCGACTTTAACCGGCTCGGTAATATAGTGAACCTGCTGGGCGGAGGAGGTTGCAAAGAAGGTGTAATAAGCTGCAAAGCCGATTGCAATCAGCAATAAAATAATAAGAAAGGGTTTAAGTTTTTTCATAGTCGTCCGAGAAAAGAGGTTTAAATAATCACTTCTGACGCTTTTTTTGCAAAAATGTTCCGAAAATTGACCGCTTGTTTGTTTAATTTAGCTCAAACAGCCTTTGAATATAACGGGCGACGGCTTCATCTTTGTGGTGTCCAATCACTTCATTGTGAGGAAGCGCCTGTTTCAGCCTAGGATCGGCATTTTGCATGACACAGCCTTTGCCTGCTTGCGCTAACATTTCTACATCATTCATGCCGTCACCAAATGCGATACACTCTTTTAACGTATAACCGCGCAGTTGGGTTAATTTTTCAAGGGTATTGGCTTTATACACACCTTGATTCATGATTTCCAAACATTGCGGGGTGGAATAGGTCATCTGAATTTGAGTGCCGTAGGTGTGGCGGATATGCTGTTCGACGGGGAGAAGGTCTGCCGGTGTGCGCCCGATAAAGAAGACTTTTTCAGTCTGTTTGCCGTGATGGTGTTTAAAATCCACTACCTGATACATAAAACCGGAATCTTGGTGATATTTTTTAAGCTGTTCAATATCAATATTGATAAACCATTCGTCGCCTTGATAGCTGTTAAGACAAACCGATTTCGGGTCAAAAGGGGTTTGGGTCATTAAATCAAGTGCAATCGCTTCGGGAAGATGGTTACTAAAAAGTAAATCGCCCGCTAAATTGTTCCCTCGAGCGCCGTTTGAGGTTACCAGCATCGCTTCTTTCACATTTACTCGGTTAATAATGTGTTTGACATCCGGTAAGCTTCTGCCCGTGGCAAAGAAAATATCTACGCCAGCTTGCGCTAATTTACTTAATGTTTCAATCGTAAAATCACCGATTCGGTGGTCGGCGTTTAATAAAGTGCCATCTAAATCCGAAATAATGGCGCGAAAGGGTTTAGGCATACTATTTCCTTATTTTGAAAGCTGAGAACGGTTCCAAGGCTAACAAATTTGACCGATAACATCAAAGGAAATAGTGAGATTATTGGGCGTACGACAAATTTGGTTAAAAAACAGTTAACCGAATGTTTTATTATTATGCGTTATATTTGCGAAGTTTTGGACGTTTTTATTCTCACTGAAGCGGAACGGAGCAACACTTTCATCTACACAATATAATATTTTCAGATAAATACACTTTTTTAACTTTATATTTTTCACAGGTAATCGTTTGCGTAAAGTGAAATATGCTATTGACTTCACTTGTTTTACCGTTAATATACCGCTCCATATTGAACGGATAACAACGCAAACATAAACACACAATGGTAAAACTCTCTTCTCTCCTGCTTCTACTTCTCACGCATTCTGTGCGAGGATAAAGCTCGGAGAAAGAAAGTCACTATCCACACTTTAGCCCGCACAACAATGCGGGCTTTTTTTATCACTAAAAACATGGATAATAGCATCCAACTTAACCGGAGAATCCTATGAGCAACAACATTATTATTTTTGATACCACTTTACGTGACGGAGAACAGGCATTAAAAGCCAGTTTAACAGTAAAAGAGAAATTACAGATTGCCTTAGCGTTGGAGCGTTTGGGAGTGGATGTAATGGAAGTCGGCTTTCCCGTTTCTTCTTCGGGGGATTTTGAGTCGGTACAAACGATCGCCCGCCATATTAAAAACAGCCGTGTTTGTGCCTTATCCCGTGCGGTGGATAAAGATATTGATGTTGCGGCAGAAGCGTTGAGTGTGGCAGAAGCCTTTCGTATTCATACTTTTATTGCTACGTCAACTTTGCACGTTGAGTCAAAATTACGCAAAACTTTCGATGATGTCTTAGCGATGGCGGTTCATGCTGTGAAGCGGGCGAGAAACTATACCGATGATGTAGAGTTCTCTTGTGAAGATGCGGGACGAACCGGGGTGGATAATATCTGCCGTATCGTAGAAGCGGCGATTAAAGCCGGGGCGACAACGGTCAATATTCCGGATACGGTCGGCTACTGTTTACCGTATCAATATGGCGATATTATCCATAATGTGATGAACCGTGTGCCGAATATTGACAAAGCGGTGATTTCCGTACACTGCCATAACGATTTAGGCATGGCGACCGCCAACTCATTAACGGCGATTCAAAACGGTGCGAGACAGATTGAATGTACGATTAACGGCATTGGTGAACGTGCGGGTAATACGGCGTTGGAAGAAGTGGTCATGGCAATCAAAACCCGCCAAGACTTGTTTAACGGCTTAGATACACGCATTAACACCCAAGAAATTCACCGTGTCAGCCAAATGGTCAGCCAACTTTGTAATATGCCGATTCAGCCGAATAAAGCGATTGTCGGCTCCAATGCGTTTGCTCACTCTTCCGGTATTCACCAAGACGGCATGGTAAAAAATAAAAATACCTATGAAATTATGTCACCGGAAACCATTGGTTTGAAAAAAGAGAAATTAAACTTAACCGCCCGTTCAGGTCGTGCAGCGGTAAAAAACCATATGGAAGAAATGGGGTATCAAGAAAGCGACTACGACTTGGATAAACTCTACGAAGCTTTCTTACAACTTGCCGATAAGAAAGGACAAGTATTTGACTACGACCTAGAAGCCCTTGCGTTTATTGATATGCAACAAGGTGATGAAGATCGTTTGGTGTTAGACGTCATTACTTCACAACTTATCAGCGGCTTGCCGGCATCTGCATTTGTGCAAGTCGAATTGGACGGTAAACGTCTCAGTCAAGTATCTCAAGGCGGGAACGGACCTGTTGATGCGGTTTATAATGCGATTTTGGCGATTACAGGCATGGAAATTAAAATGCTTAACTACAATTTAACCGCTAAAGGCGAAGGTGCCGAAGCATTAGGGCAGGTGGATATTGTAGTAGAATATCAAGGTCGCCGTTTCCATGGTGTCGGTTTGGCGACAGATATTGTCGAATCCTCGGCTCGTGCGCTCATTCATGCGATTAATGCCATTTACCGTTCACAAAAAGTAGCAGATCTAAAAGCGAAAAAATAGTCTACAAGCGGTCGAATTGGTACGAAATTTTACAATTTAACCGCTTTATTTCACCTGAAAGGAGTTTTTTATGTTTGTTGAAATTTATGGTCGTTTAACCTGCCCGTACTGCACGAAAGCCAAAGCCTTGGCGGAAAAAATGAAAGCGGAGTTGGAGGATTTTGATTTTGAGTTTATTGATATGATTGAACAAGAAATTTCTAAAGCCGATCTTGAGCCTCGTGTGGGTAAACCCGTTGCTACCGTGCCGCAAATCTTTTTAGACGATGTACATGTCGGCGGTTTTTCAGATTTCCAACCGCTGGTTAAAGAGAGATTTGGTATTGAATTAGGTTAATCCTTTTCCTACCACTGCAAAATTTGCAAATTTTTACGCCAATCTGACCGCTTGCTTTCTAGTCAGCTTGGCGGAATTTCTGTATAATCGCCCGTCTTTTTGTGATCTCTATCACAATTCAGGATTCGTCTGGTGGGGTATCCCACCATTTTTATACTTTCAAAAATAAAGAAATTTCAATGCAACAATTAGATACTCAAAAACTGCGTAATATCGCAATCATTGCCCACGTTGACCACGGCAAAACCACTCTCGTTGATAAATTATTAAAACTTTCAGGCACATTAGATACCTCTCGTGGTGATGTAGATGAACGTGTAATGGACTCCAACGACCTTGAGAAAGAGCGTGGCATTACCATTCTTGCGAAAAATACCGCAATTAACTGGAACGGCTATCGTATCAATATCGTCGATACCCCAGGACACGCAGACTTCGGTGGTGAAGTTGAGCGTGTACTTTCAATGGTGGACTCGGTATTACTTGTGGTCGATGCTTTTGATGGCCCAATGCCGCAAACCCGTTTCGTAACGCAAAAAGCCTTTGCTCACGGTTTAAAACCAATCGTGGTAATCAATAAAGTAGACCGCCCAGGTGCTCGTCCTGACTGGGTTGTGGATCAAGTTTTCGATTTATTTGTGAACTTGGGAGCAACCGATGAACAGTTAGACTTCCCGATTATTTATGCTTCTGCATTAAATGGTGTCGCAGGTTTAGATCACGAAGATCTTGCACCGAATATGGATCCACTCTTTGAAGCGATTGTAGAGCAAGTTTCTCCGCCAGATGTCGAACTTGATGCACCATTCCAAATGCAAATTTCGCAGTTGGATTACAGCAAATATTTAGGTGTTATCGGTATCGGTCGTATCAAACGTGGTACGGTTAAACCAAACCAACCTGTTACTGTGATTGATGCAGAAGGTAAAACCCGTAATGGTCGTGTTGGTCAAGTATTAGGTCACTTAGGCTTACAACGTTATGAAGCAACCGAAGCCTATGCCGGCGACATTATTGCGATTACAGGTTTAGGCGAACTAAACATTTCAGATACCTTATGTGACATCAACAATGTTGAAGCGCTTCCAGCCTTATCGGTTGATGAGCCGACAGTAACAATGTTCTTCTGTGTAAACACATCACCATTCTGCGGTCAAGAAGGGAAATTCGTCACTTCACGCCAAATTTTAGAGCGTTTGAAGAAAGAGTTAGTGCATAACGTGGCATTACGTGTAGAAGAAACCGATGACTCTGATATTTTCAGTGTATCGGGGCGTGGTGAATTACACTTGTCTGTATTAATCGAAAATATGCGTCGTGAAGGTTATGAGTTAGCTGTATCTCGTCCAAAAGTGATTTTCAAAGAGATTGATGGTCGCAAACAAGAGCCGTTTGAGCAAGTGACTATTGATATTGAAGAACAACACCAAGGGGCTGTGATGGAAGCTCTTGGTATCCGTAAAGGCGAAGTGCGTGATATGATCCCAGACGGTAAAGGTCGTACCCGTTTAGAATACGTTATTCCAAGCCGTGGTTTAATCGGTTTCCGTAACGAGTTTATGACAATGACATCAGGTACAGGCTTACTTTACTCAAGTTTCAGCCACTATGACGATGTAAAAGCAGGTGAAATCGGTCAGCGTATTAACGGCGTATTAATTTCAAACGGCACAGGTAAAGCTCTGGCTTACTCGCTCTATGCACTACAAGATCGTGGTAAATTAATGATCGATCACGGTGCGGAAATTTATGAAGGACAGGTAATCGGTATCCATAGCCGTTCAAATGACCTAACCGTAAACCCACTTGAAGGTAAAAAACTCACCAATATGCGTGCGTCAGGTAAAGATGATGCTTTAACCTTAACAACGCCGGTTAAATTCAGCTTGGAACAAGCGTTAGAATTTATTGATGATGATGAGTTAGTGGAAGTCACACCAAAATCTGTGCGTATTCGTAAAAAATTACTCACTGAAGTAGAACGTAAACGTGCAAGTCGTACCACAAGCAGTACCAGCACATACTAATTCATAATCCGTTTAAGGCATATAAGATAGCAACTATTTCGTCCTATATGCCTCTTAAACGCTAAGGCGTAGGTTTTGACGAATCAGCAACTATTTGTCTACTATGCCAAAAATAAAGGCGCTTTAAAAGCGCCTTATTCATCATTAACGGATAACAGCAACATCAACTGCTGATGGGCCGCGATCTGATTCTTGAATCGTGAATTCTACTTTATCACCTTCATTTAAGCTTCTGTAGTTTGTACCTACAATGCCGGAGAAGTGAACAAACACATCTTTGCTGCCATTGCTTGGGGTAATAAAACCAAAACCTTTCGTTGAGTTAAACCATTTTACGGTGCCGTTTAATTTAGACATAGCGTCTTCCTTATTAAGAAATTTTAAATAATGCTTGAAACAAGCGGTGGTGCTAAGAACTTGAATTTAGATAGAAATGGATATTGATAGAACTTTCAAGAAACAAATTTAAAACTTGTAATAGGAAGTGCAACGAATAACAAACTATATAACCAGCTTTTTAGCCGAAACGCATTAGAACATGTTCATTCTGATAAAGCAATAGAATTTACAAGCCGTCACTCTTTATATTCAATCAGCACGCGAGGTGTGAGTTTAGTGATCAATTCATAGTTGATAACACCGATTGCTTCTGCAACTTCCTCAATGAACAGCTTTTCACCCCACAATTCCACCTCATCGCCGACTTTATCTTGGCTGTCAATACCGAGATCGACGGTCATCATATCCATTGAAACTCGCCCGACAATCGGGACTTTTCTACCATTGATAAACACCGGCGTCCCTTCAGGCGCATTGCGCGGGTAGCCGTCACCGTAACCGATTGCGACCACGCCGATTTTAGTATCTTTCGAACTCACCCAAGCGCCGCCGTAACCGACAGGCTCGCCCGCTTTGTGAGTACGTACCGCAATTAAAGAAGACGAAAGCGTCATTACCGGCTTAAAGCCGAGATCGGTAATCGGCTGATTATGCGGTGAAATGCCGTGCATAATAATCCCGGGGCGAACCCAGTCATAATGGGCTTCTTTCCAATAAAGAATACCGCTGGAAGCTGAAATGCTTCGCTCAACCGGATAGCCTTGGCTGACGGCTTCAAAAGTGGCAATTTGCTTCTCCGTATAGCCACACTCAAGTTCATCGGCTCGGCTAAAATGGCTGACGAAATTCACGCTTTCCACCAGCGGACAAGCGGTCAATCTTTGATAAAAATTTGCAACTTGTTCAGGATGTACGCCCAAACGGTGCATGCCCGTATCAATTTTCAGCCACACGGTAATCGGAAAATAGATTTTGGTTTTACGTTTCCAAAAGCCCTTTTCTTTTTCCGCTTGCCATTCTTGAGCGACTTTTTCGAGCAGTTCTAACTGTTCGAGACAGTGAATTACCGTATCGAAACGGCGGGAAAGTGTTTTTAATAATTCTTCACGGTCGAAAAAGCCTTCCAATAGTAAGATTTTGCCGGCATAACCGCTTTCTTGAATAGTTAACGCTTCTTTGATACGTGCCACGCCAAAGGCTTCGACCTGATCCTCTAGATTTTTAATCACTGCACGAATGCCTTGTCCATAGGCATTGGCTTTCACGACTGCACAAATTTTACTCTTTGGTGCCAAGGATTTTATCAAACGCATATTGTGGCGTAATGCGCTACCGTTGATCGTTGCTGTTGCTGGTTTCATGTTTACTTCATCATTCATTGCTATGAGGCAAATTATACGCCTAAATTTGTAAAAATCCCTAGAAATTAGGGGAAAAATGGTTACTATATAGACATCACTCATTCATGTTAAGGAGAAAGCTATGTTTGATTTCTATCTGCCTGTTTTACCGATAGTATTTGTGATTTTTGCGATTGCTGTTTTACTGTCGACCATTAAAACCGTACCTCAAGGATTTCACTGGACGATTGAGCGTTTCGGGCGTTATACCAAAACCTTAACGCCGGGCTTAAATATTGTGGTGCCGTTTATCGACCGAGTCGGGCGTAAAATCAATATGATGGAGCAAGTTTTAGATATTCCTTCACAAGAAGTGATTTCCAAAGATAACGCAAGCGTGTCTATTGATGCCGTATGCTTTGTGCAAGTGATTGATGCCCGCCGTGCCGCTTATGAAGTTAATCATTTGGAGCAGGCAATTATCAATTTAACGATGACCAATATGCGTACCGTCTTAGGTTCGATGGATTTGGACGATATGTTGTCACAACGTGATTTGATCAACGGCAGATTATTGGCAATTGTGGATGAGGCAACCAATATTTGGGGGGTAAAAGTCACTCGTATTGAGATTCGAGACGTTCGCCCGCCAAAAGAGCTTGTGGAAGCGATGAATGCGCAAATGAAAGCGGAACGTAACAAACGTGCCGATATTTTAGAGGCGGAAGGGATTCGTCAGGCAGAGATTTTACGTGCCGAAGGGGAAAAACAAGCCCGTATCCTTAAGGCAGAAGGGGAACCTCAAGAAGCCTTTTTACAAGCGGAAGCCCGTGAGCGTGCTGCAGAAGCTGAAGCGAAAGCCACCCAAATGGTTTCAGAAGCAATTGCAAGTGGCGATACCAAAGCGATTAACTACTTTATCGCTCAAAAATATACGGAAGCGATTAAAGAGATCGGCTCTGCAGACAACAGTAAAGTGGTGCTTATGCCGTTAGAAGCCGGTAATTTAATCGGTTCGGTGGCGGGCATTGCAGAATTACTCAAAGGCGATAACAAATAGGAGGCTCTATGGAGTGGCTTTCAGATTGGGGTGGTTGGCTCATTGTCGGTTTTATTTTACTGATTCTTGAGACACTTGCTGCGGGCGTTTTTATCATGTGGTGGGGAATATCGGCGCTGATTGTAGCCGGTATTGTCGCTTTAGTGCCTTATTTACCGTTGAGCTGGCAGGCGGCTATTTTTGCGATTATTGCGATTGTATTTAGTCTTATTTGGTGGAAATATCAGCGAAACAAAGATGCCGAAGAAGACAAAATATCGAGCTTAAATTCGCGTGAACACGCTATGCTTGGCGCCAAAGGAGTTATTGTTGATATTTTAGAAAACGGCACTGTCCGCGGTAAGTTCGGTGATACCACATGGCGAGTCAACGGAACCCGGCTTAAGGTAGGAGACAGCGTTGAAGTAATTAAAGTGGACGGAATCACGTTGACTGTAAAACAAATTGAACACTAAAAATTCCCCGCATAAGCGGGGATTTTTGTTTCCCCAATCTATCTCACGTTTAACAAGCGCTCTATTTTGGTTCTTTTTTTGCAAAAATTGTCTTGGTACTCCTTAGATTTTAAATATGAATATATTTCATATAAAAACTGAAAATTATGAAATTGCGTAATGTTGTTATTTTGTAGATTATAACGCTTAAGAATTTAGACGTCTAAACGTCTAAATACGGTTTTACAAATATCACAGGAGAACATTATGACAACATTCCACATTCTAGGCTTTCCACGTGTTGGGGCGAAACGTGAATTAAAATTTGCACAAGAACGTTACTGGCGTGGTGAAATTGCAGAGCAAGATTTATTAGATTTAGCCAAAACCGCCAGTGATTTATGGTGATGTGGCTCGCCCTGAACCGATGACGGTGCGTTGGTCGCAATATGCCCAAAGCCTCACCAACAAAGTGATGAAAGGAATGCTAACAGGGCCTGTGACGATTTTACAATGGTCGTTCGTGCGTAACGATATTCTACGCTCAACGGTCTGCAAACAGATCGGCGTGGCGTTATCGGACGAAGTGTTGGATTTAGAAGCGGCGGGGATCAAAGTGATCCAAATTGATGAGCCCGCAATCCGTGAAGGCTTGCCACTCAAGCGGTCAGATTGGGACGCTTATTTGCAATGGACGGGTGAAGCCTTCCGTTTAAGCTATATGGGCGTGCAAGATGACACCCAAATCCATACCCATATGTGTTATTCCGAGTTCAACGACATTTTACCTGCGATTGCCGGCTTAGATGCGGACGTGATTACCATTGAAACCTCACGCTCCGATATGGAATTACTCACCGCCTTTGCCGACTTTAAATACCCAAACGACATCGGCCCGGGCGTATACGACATCCACAGCCCACGTGTGCCAAAAGCGGAAGAGATCGAACACCTATTGCGCAAAGCCTTGAAAGTCGTGCCAAAAGAACGTTTATGGGTAAACCCGGATTGCGGCTTGAAAACTCGTGGCTGGAAAGAAACCATCGAACAGTTACAAGTGATGGTGGACGTCACCAAGAAATTAAGGGCGGAATTGGCTTAATTAACGGTACGGACACACTGCGTGTGTCCGTTTTCATCTGTTGAAATGGTTGTCGGGACACCACGTTTGGTGCCCTTTGTCTCCCCCAATATTTATCTATTGCAAAAAGCGTTAAGATCTGTTATCTAATTTTCCATACAATTAGAAAATAAAATATCACACATTCAAATCTGCTAGACAGATTATTTTTCTTTATTCAGTTTATGATAGAGATCACAAGCGCTTTGATTGCCATTATCACAAGCTTTTACAATCCACATATCTGCAATGGTAAGATTTTGTCGAACACCTTGCCCTTTCCCGTACATCAAACCTAAATTATATTGAGCTGATGCATTCCCCTGTTCAGCAGCTTTTTGATACCATTTGACTGCTTGGCGATAATCTTGGCTAACACCTTGTCCCTCATCGTACATCAAACCTAAATTATATTGAGCCGATGCATCTCCCTGTTCAGCCGCTTTTTGATACCATTTAACTGCTTGGCGATAATCTTGGCGAACTCCTCTCCCCTCATTGTACATCAAGCCCAAATTATTTTGAGCCGATGCATTTCCCTGTTCAGCCGCTTTTTGATACCATTTAATTGCTTGATGATCATCTTGGCGAACACCTTGTCCCTCATAGTACATCAAGCCTAAATTATATTGAGCCGATACATATCCCTGCTCAGCAGCTTTTTGATACCACTTGACTGCTTGGTGATAATCTTGGCTAACACCATACCCATTATTGTACATAAAACCTAAATTATATTGAGCCGATACATAACCTTGTTCAGCCAATTCCTTAAAAATAGGAAAAGCCGCTTGATAATTTTGTTGTTCAGTATATTGAACTGCGCTGTCAAATTTTTCTTTTGCTGTCTCAGCATAAACATTCCCAGTAAGTACAAAAGAAAGTAATAAAACAGAGAGTAATTGGTTATGAAGTGTCATTTTTGTTTCCTTCAAATATAGTTTTAAAACAAATAAATTATACAAAAAAGAAAACAAATGCAATCAAGATATCATCAGTGGTTTTTGGCAGGAATTTGTGATGAGTGGTGGATTTTTAAACTGCTTATATATAACGAGCTTATTCTCTGATCAAACCCATAAAAAAATTATAGTTTTCAAATTGATTTCATTTTTTCTTTTATTTATTATTCCATAAAAAAAATATGGTTAATTTCCAAAGGAGACAAAATGAAAAAAAATGCGATAACGCTTTCCATGATTTCTCTTTTTTCTGTATGTGCATATGCAGAAGAAGTCGCAGAACTTGAGGAAATTCAAGTCGAAGCCAAAATGGCGGAGAGTAACTTATTGGGAGATCGTCCTAATGTCAGTGATAAGCTGATCGATGGGAAGGTATTCAAACAAAAATCAACAACACTAGGAGATGCTTTATCCGGCGAGCTGGGAATTCACTCTAATCAATATGGTGGCGGTGCTTCAGCGCCGATTATTCGTGGGCAAGAGGGAAAACGTATCAAGATATTACAAAATAATAGCGATGTGGTGGATATGTCTACTATGTCGCCGGATCATGCCGTCACGGTGGATGCAACATTATCTAAGCAAGTTGAGATCGTCAGAGGCCCTTCTACCTTGCTATACAGTTCAGGCAATGCCGCTGGGGTAATTAATGTCCTTGATAATAAAATTCCAAATTTCATGCCACAAAACGGGCTTAAAGGTGAGGCTGGTTTCCGTTTTAATACCAATAATAATGAAAAATTGACCACCGCAGGTATTACCTTTGCGATTCACCCGAGTATTGCCGTTCATCTGGAAGGTTTATCAAAACAAGCGGGGAACTACAAAACACCACATTATCGTTATGGCACTTATGCAGATAAAAAAGCCTTTAATCGTAGAGAGATGAGCTATCAAAATCTTTCACATGTCCCTGAAAGTTGGGCGAAATCACAAGTCGGCACGGCTGGCATCTCTTGGGTTCATGAAAAAGGTTATCTAGGGCTTGCCTATACCGAACGCCAAGATAAATATGGATTACCCGCTCATAATCATATTTATGAAGGCTGTGCGGTAAGGATTATTGATGAAAGTGTTAAACAGCAATATCCCTATTTATTCCCTTACCCTGAACTTGCAGATGATCAACATCTATTTTGGGCTAATCCGGGCGTAAATATGGCGGATTGCCATGCCCATGGTTTGTCAGCTACGCCTTATGTTGATTTGAAAAGTCAGCGTTACGATTTTAGAGGTGAGATTATCGAACCCTTTAAATATGTGGATAAATTGAGATTTAATGCAAGCCGTGTGAATTATCAACATGGTGAAATTGAGGGAGAAAGAACAGCGAATCTCTTTAAAAATAAAGGGCTTACCACTCGCCTCGAATTTGTACACAGCCCAATCGGGAATTTAACGGGGATATGGGGAATTCAATACCTCGAACAAAAAAATAGTGCATTATCGCCAGAAGATTCTGCAACACATAAGCACAAACATCGTGGCGTACAGCAGTTATTGAACAATAACAAAATGCAGAACTGGAGTTTATTCGGTTTAGAGAGCTATCAATGGAATGATATTACCTTTGAAGCCTCTGGCCGTTTAGAAAAACAAAAAGTCACCAAAGATTACGATCATGAAAAAGTACGCAATGAGTTTCTCTCTCTTGGATATATTGATAGCAAAAGGCCAGAAACGGCTCATGCTATGGATAATTACTATACGTTAACTCAAGCACATAAAGAAACGGCTCGATCTTTTGCGTTAGGTGTGCATTGGGCATTTAAAGAAAATCATAAGCTCTCTCTGACCGCTTCGCACCAAGAAAGACTTCCTAACGCACAGGAACTGTATGCACACGGAATGCATTTGGCAACAAACTCATTTGAAATGGGCAACAAAGGGCTAAGCAAAGAAAAATCCAATAACCTTGATTTAGGGCTAAGCTATGAGGGAAATAAATTTAGCTATTATTTGAGTGGATTCTTGTACAATTTTGACAACTATACTTATCTCTATACGCTCAACTCTGGGAGAGGTCCTGCTTCTATGAAGCAAGATAGCGATCTACGCATTAATCGCTATATGCAAGCTCCTGCACGTTTCTATGGTGTAGAAGTTAATTTGGGCTATCAAGTTACACCAAAACATCATATCAGCCTATTCGGTGATTATGTGAAAGGTTACTTAAAAGCCCACGATATTCGCACTAGCGATAAAGTAAGTTATGTGGATAACCCAGAGTTTGCCAAAGCAGTCGAAAAACTAATGCAGGAAAACCCGAAAATGAAAGCATGGCGAGCTGCTTCTAAAGTCAGAAATGAAATGGGAATTGAGCGTCAAATTCGTGTACAAGAGCCTGTGTATGAAGAGCAAGCTAAAATGTACACCCCACGTCTTCCCCCAATTCGTGTCGGGGCTCGCATTAAAAGCGATTTTACGGAAAACCTCAAAGGTGAATTAGAGTACTATCGTGTCTTTACGCAACATCGCATTTCAAAATTTGAGAATGTCACGCAAGGGCATAATATGCTGAATCTTGGTCTCACTTATCAGAACAAGTTAGCGAAAGGCGAGTACGAACTCTTCCTCAAAGCGAATAACTTACTGAATGAAGAAGTGTATGCTCATGAAACCTTCTTACCTTATATTCCACAAATGGGACGAAATGTAAGTTTAGGTGTTAACTACAAGTTCTAAACGGATTTGGATATAAACAAGCGGTAAGATTTGAGATATTTTTTGCAAAATTGTTAATATCCCACTATTTTTTTATGGAATTTATGGCACAATACACGCCTTGTTGAAAACCATTATTATTTTAAGGGATATAACAATGCAAAAATTTCTTGCCCCATTTTTAGTTGGTGGTATTGCCGCACTGGCGGTTCACTATTTTCAAGGTGATAAAGCCACAACGCCAGAAACAGCAAAGCCAACTGAGCCGACAACTCAAACACAGCAAAATGATGAACTTGCTTTGGCAACAGTGGTTGCCCCTTGGGAAATCAATAGCCTTGATCCGAACCAAACAGGCGTGATTTTTCAACGTATGAATTTAGCAGAAACCTTAGTGGAAGCGAATTTACAAGGGGAACTCGTTGCAGGGTTGGCAACAGAATGGAATAGCAATGATGATGCGACCCTTTGGACCTTTAAACTCCGTCCGAATGTCACTTTCCACAATGGGCAACCTTTGACGGCACAAGCGGTGGCAAACAGCTTAAATATTGCATTGGCTAAACCAGGGGTGTTGCAGAAAGCCTTTATTAAAGATATTCAAGCAGTCAGCCCGACAGAAATTCAAATTGGTTTAACCAAATCTTTTGTGCCGTTTCCCTCTTTTCTAACACACTACACGGCGATTATTCTTGCCCCAGAAAGTTATAACGACAAAGGGGAAGTGACCCAAGTGATCGGCACGGGAGCGTTTAAAGCGACCAAAATTGAAGCGCCACAAAAATTGGAAGCGGTACGTTTTGAGCAGTATTGGGGCAATAAGCCGAAACTGGCTCAAGCGAACTACCTTGCAAGTAGCCGTAGCGAAACTCGAATGCTGATGGCACAAAGCGATAAATCTGCGTTGGTGTTTAACCTTGATACCGCCAGTGTTGAGCGTTTGAAAACCGATCCGAATTTGAACCTAACCAGTGTGTCTATTGCTCGTACCATTCAACTTAAAATGGACGTGGCAAAACCGTTCTTTAATGATTTAGCGGTGCGTAAAGCCTTAAGTGAAGCAATTGATCGTAAAGCGATTGCGGAATATGTGTTAAAAATCGAAGGGGGAGAAGCGGATCAAATTCTGCCGAAAGCCTTTGCGGAATGGCGAATTGATACAACAACGGCAAAACCTGATCTTGCAAAAATCAAAGCAGATCTGACCGCTCGTGGTTATGAATTTAATAGCGAAGGTAAGCTGACCAAAGACGGCAAGCCGTTTAGTTTCACCTTACGCACTTTCTCTGATCGCCCTGAATTGCCGATGATTGCGACGATTTTGCAAGCTCAGTGGAAACAGATTGGCGTTGATGTGAATGTGTCTGTCGGCAACTTCAGTGAAATCCCTGCAGGACATCAAGACGGCAGTTTAGAGATGGCTCTTTATGCGTTGAATTACGGCAAAACCTTAGATCCTTTTGGCGTGATCGTGCAGGATTATGCCAAAACAGGAAGCGATTGGGGGGTAATGAATTGGCAAAATGCGACATTAGACAATGCCTTAACTCAGCTTGAAACAGAACGTGATCCGCAAAAAGCGAAGGCGTTAAAACAGACGGTGAACCAAATTATCCACGATGAACTGCCGATTATTCCTGTGGTGTACTATCAGCAAAATGTGGTGGCACATAAAGACGTGAAAAATGTGACTTTAGATCCTTTTGAAAGACGGTTCTTTTTGGAGTTGTTGAGTAAATAAAAAATATTTTTATGTGGCATTCGTAGGGGCGGGGTTTATCCCCGCCCGTTAAAATGTTTGTGCTGTTTCGGGCGGGGATAAACCCCGCCCCTACGAATTTTTTATAGTTTACTATATTTATTGAATAGGATCCCCGTGCTTTCTATTTTATTCAGACGACTATCCCAGATCCTTTTGGTGATTTGGTCGGTCGGGACTTTGACTTTTATTTTAACTCGGCAACTGTCGGGCGATATGGCATATCGTATTGCGGCAAGTCGCTACGGTTATGATCAAACCGATGCTGCTGCAGCAGAAATGGTGCGAGCAGAACTTGGGTTGGATCAACCTTGGTGGCAAACCTACGGCAGTTGGTTAGCGGATTTAGTGCAGTTTAACTTAGGTAAATCGTTAGTCACAGGCGACAGCGTTTGGCACGAAATTGAACATCAATTCGGGCATACTTTTAGTCTCGCCGTGATAGCCTTATTGTTAGCCTTGCTGATCGGCCCCACCTTAGGCGTATTATCGGCGCGTAAACCAAACGGCGTATTTGACCGCTTGACCTTAGTCTTAAGCAGTCTGTTCCGTGCCGTGCCGGCTTTTATCATTGCAATTGGGTTGATTACGCTCTTTTCCGTTCAGTTGAAATGGCTACCTGCAGGCGGATACGGCACGGCATTGCATTTTGTTTTGCCTGCACTTACTTTAGCGATAGGGTTAAGTGCCGTTTCGGTACGTGTGACACGCCAAGCGATGGTGCAGGTAATGCAATCCGATTACTATCAATTTGCTCAACTCAAAGGCTTAAGTCGTTGGCAGACCTTTGTGCGACACGGGATCCCGAATATCGCAGTGCCGGTGATTGCTTATCATAGCGTACAACTGGTTTACCTAATTGAAGGGGTGGTGATTGTCGAAAGCCTTTTTGCTTGGCCGGGAAGCGGACACGCCTTAGTTCACGCCATCATTGCACGAGATGTGCCGATGATACAAGGTACAGCGTTAGTAATGGGCGGATTATTTGTAGTACTCAATATGCTCGCAGATCTGCTTAATGCGTGGATTGATCCGCGTATTCGTGAAGGGGGAAGCGTATGAAATTAACCGTTGGACAACGTTGCGGCGCCTTGTTACTGCTACTGTTACTCGCCACTGCATTTTTACAACCTTATTTCTACCCGATGGATATTGGTTTTCAAGATCTCAGCAATATGTTGGCAAGTCCTGATGCCGAAAGTTGGTTTGGCACCGATCATTTAGGGCGAGATATGTTTGCCCGTCTTGCCTCTGCCATTCGCCTTTCATTTGGTTTATCGCTGTTTAGCGTCGCTTGTGCATTGGTGGCAGGCTTGTTATTCGGTATTCTGGCAGGATTATTCGGCGGTTGGTTAGATCGCCTGTTTAGCTTTATCTGCGATTTAGTGATGGCATTACCGGGCTTATTGCTGATTTTGTTGTTTGCTTCGCTCTCCCCTGGTTCATTTTGGACACTCTATTTAGGCATTGCCTTAGTGATTTGGGTTGAATTTTTCCGTGTTATCAGGGCGATCACCAGTACTCTTGCGTCCAGCTCAGAACTGCAATCTTCTCGTTTGATGGGAATGCCTTGGTTTTATTGCATTAAACGTCACCTGTTCCCCCGTTTATTGCCGATGGTTGCCACATTAACCGCATTTTCAATCGGTAATGCGATTTTAGCCCTTGCGACACTCGGCTTTGTCAGCGTGGGACTGCGACCGCCTACGGCTGAATTGGGGCTGATGATGACAGAGCTATTCCCCTATTACTATCAAGCCCCATTGATTTTCCTACAACCTGTGATTGCTGTGTTCCTATTGGTATTTAGCTTGCAGTTGTTGGCGGGGAAGGTGAAGTAAGGAAGTGTTCCCCTCTTTAGCAAAGAGGGGAGATGTTTTATTAACACCCAACATAAAAAAGAGATATACCGTGTCATTACTCAAAATAACCAACGTCACTGTTCAAACACTCGATGGCATTGAGCTGGTTGAACCGATCAGCTTTTGTCTTGAACGGGGCAAAAATATTACCATTTTAGGCGAAACAGGCTCAGGAAAAAGCCTGTTAATTCAAGCAATTATGGGGGCGTTACCGCAAGGCTTAACCGCAAGCGGTGAGATTGTGGTGGAAAATTGCAAAATAGACGGACAATCCGACCGCTTGCAATCTCTTTGGGGCAAAACCTTAGTGATGCTACCCCAAGAACCACGCCGTTCATTAAATCCACTGATGCGAATTAGCCGACAACTATGGGAAAGTTTTCGTTTTGTCGCTGGGTTAAGCCAAAAAAATGCGGAAAAGGCGAGCGAGATTTCTTTAACTCAACTGGGTTTATCTCAAGCTCAACAACGCTATCCGCACCAACTTTCAGGCGGTATGGCACAAAGAGCTTCCTTTGCGATAGCAACCGCATCAGGGGGGAAAATTCTGCTTGCCGATGAACCTACCAAAGGACTAGATCCGAATAGCAAAGCGGAAGTGATTAACTTGCTGAAACAAGCCTATGAAACAGGCGGTGGCTTGCTGACGATCACCCACGATATTGAAGTGGCGACCGCTCTCGGTGGCTACATTTTTGTGATGAAAAAAGGCAAATTGATCGAGCAAGGCGAAGCGGAACAACTGCTGAGCCAACCGCAAGATCCTTATACTCAAGCCTTAATCGGTGCAGATCCGCAACATTGGCAACCTTTGGCGGATTTGCAACATTCTACGCCTAAAACACCGCTTGTTTCTGTCAAAAATTTAACGGTCGCACGGGGAACAAGAACGCTGTTCAAACAGCTTTCCTTCGATTTACACCAAGGCGAAATTTTAGGCATTGTCGGATACAGTGGCATAGGCAAAAGCACCCTTGCCGATGTACTTTGCGGACTACTCAAACCGCAGTCAGGCGAAGTGATTTGGCATAGCCATACCCATAAAAAGCATCAAGTGCTGAAATTGTATCAAGATCCGCCCGAAGCCTTTGCACCAAATGTGAGCTTGCAACAACTATTGGACGATGTGATCGAACATCATCATCTCGACCGTTCACAAATTCCAGCGTTATTAACACAGCTCGCACTGTCGCCTGATATTCTGCAACGCAACGCCGATAACGTATCGGGTGGCGAGTTGCAACGGGTTGCAATTTTGCGTGCCTTACTGCTTGAACCCGTGCTACTGTTTGCCGATGAAGTGACTTCTCGTTTAGATCCGATCACCCAACAAGAAACGATCAAATTGCTGATTGAACAATGCCGAGCGAGAAACTGCGGATTAATTATCGTCAGCCACGATCCGTTTTTGATTGAACGAAGTTGTGATAAGGTCGTGAATTTGGAAGATTATTTATAAATACAAGCGGTCTGATTTTAAAAAATTTTTGCAAACCCTATTTACTGTTTATAAAAACAGTTTTACTATATACCCATACAGTATTTATTGTTTGGGTATTTTCTTATGCTAACTCAACTTTCCATCAATAACTTTGCGATTGTTCGACATCTCACCCTTGAATTAAATGAAGGAATGTCCGTGATTACCGGGGAAACCGGTGCGGGCAAATCTATCGGTATTGATGCTCTCGGCTTGTGTTTAGGCTATCGCTCTGAAAGCAGTATGATCCGAAACGGGGCGGATAAAGCCGATATTTCCGCAACATTTTCTATGCAGCCGAACAGCCCCGCTTATTTATGGTTGAAAGAACATGAGTTACTGGATGAAGATAATCCCCATGAATGCATTTTACGCCGCATGATTAATCAGGAAGGGCGATCCAAAGCCTTTGTCAATAATCATCCTTTGCCTGTGTCCCAACTACGTGAATTGGGACAATATTTGATCCATTTAAACGGTCAACACGCACCGCAACTGCTGCTTAAAAGTGAATATCAGCTTGAAGTCGTAGATAACTATGCGAATTTGCATACGCTGTTAGCGGAAATGTCAAATCAATATTACTCTTGGAGAAAATTGCATAAGCAAGTCAGCAATTTTCAGCAACAGTGTCAAGAAAATGAAGCCCGCAAGCAGTTATTACAATATCAGGTCGATGAATTGGATGAGTTTGCAATTAAAGAAGGCGAATTTGAGCAACTTGAAGAAGATCATGCACGCCTTGCCAATTCGGAACAACTAACGGAATTATCCCAATCGGTACTCAATTTATTAAGCGATGATCCAACCAATGTGGATTCTATGCTTTACCGCGCAATTCGTGAGTTAGAGGAATTAGTCGAAGTCGACAGCCATTACCAATCTGCATTGGAAATGCTCAATGAAGCCTTAATTCAAGTGCAAGAAGCCGGTTCGGAAGTTAATCGTTTAGCCGGTAAAATTGAACAAGATCCCGAGTTATTACATGAGTTTGATCAACGTATAAGTCAAGCAATGCAGCTGGCTCGTAAACATCATATTGCTCCTGAAAAACTATGGCAAAAGCATATTGAACTAAAAGCAGAGCTACAAACGTTATTAGATTTCGCTGACAATGAAGAACAGCTGATTGCACAAGAGCAGCAAGCCCATCAAGCCTGCTTGGTATTGGCTGAACAAATTTATCAAAAACGTGTTGAAGCAGGGCAAAAACTTTCAGCTCAAGTGACTAAACAGATCAAACAATTAGCAATGGAAAACGGCGAATTTTTCATTGATATTCAGCACAACCTCGACAAATTATCCGCAAATGGGGCGGATTTTGTCGAATTTAATCTTCGCAGTAACTTAGGGCAAAATGCCCAGCCGTTAGCTAAAATTGCCTCTGGCGGTGAGTTATCACGCATTTCCCTTGCGGTACAAGTCTTGACGGCGAATAAACTTTCAACACCGACAATTATTTTCGATGAAGTCGATGTCGGGATCAGCGGACCAACCGCAACGGTTGTCGGCAGATTACTACGTCAACTGGGTAAAAAATGCCAAGTGCTATGTGTCACCCATTTACCGCAAGTAGCAAGCCACGGGCACCATCACTTTAACGTACAAAAACAGGTTGAAAACAATCAAACCGAAACCCAAATGAGCTTACTGACTCAAAAAGAGCGGGTTAAAGCCTTAGCCAGATTACTTGGTGGCGAAAAAATTACCGAAGCGGTATTAGCGAACGCACAAGAAATGTTGGATTTGGCAGAGAAGAGCTAACGCAGTAAAATTGCGCTATTGAATTCTCATTTTGAAACTAAAATGCAACTCGCAGCCTATTCTGCCACCGAAGCAGAACTACTTGCTAAAGCTCAATGGATTGCCGGCTTTACCTTAGAAGAAATAGCCGAGCAACTCAACATGACTGTTCCCCCTGATTTACGTCGAAATAAAGGTTGGGTCGGGATGCTGATAGAAACGGCTTTAGGAGCAAAAGCCGGGAGCAAACCCGAACAAGATTTTGCGCATTTGGGGATTGAGCTAAAAACGATCCCGGTTAACGAAAAGGGAGAACCTCTTGAGACGACTTTTGTCAGCCTTGCCCCACTGAGCAATAATCATGGTATTGTGTGGCAAACATCACACGTTAAGCATAAACTACAGCGGGTTTTATGGGTACCCGTAGAGGGTAAACGCTCGATTTCGCTTGAAAAAAGGCATATCGGACAACCTATTTTGTGGTCGCCGTCTGCCGAGCAGGAGCGCCGATTACAACAAGATTGGGAAGAACTGATGGAGCTTATTGTATTGGGTAAACTAAACCAAATTAATGCCCGTATAGGTGAAGTGCTACAACTTCGCCCTAAAGGTAGAAATAGTAAAGCACTGACAAATGCGGTGAATCAGTCGGGTGAGGCGATACAATCGTTGCCGCTCGGATTTTATTTACGCAAGCAATTTACCGCAGAGATTTTACAAAACTTTTTACATTTTCCTCTTTAATTTCAAGATTGCTCTCTATATGATGTGCAACTTTTAGTTCGGCATTAAAAATGCCGTTGTTTTGTTTATTTCATCAAGGATATTTTTATGTTTGAGTGGATAGCAAGCCCCGAAGCTTGGGTTGCTCTCTTTACCTTAGCCGCATTAGAAATCGTGCTGGGTATCGATAACATTATTTTCATTAGTATTTTGGTTTCACGCTTACCTGAAAAACAACGCCAATCGGCACGTTTAATCGGTTTAGGTTTAGCGATGGGAACACGTATTCTTCTCTTGCTTTCATTAGCGTGGATGATGCGATTAGTCGATCCGCTGTTTTCGATTATGGATAAGCCGATCTCTGGTCGTGACTTAATTTTATTCTTCGGGGGCTTGTTCCTTGTGGTTAAAAGTGCGATGGAACTCATTGAAGCAATTAAAGGTGAACCCCACGATACCGAAGGAACATCGGGTAAAAAAGCAAATTACTTTATGATTCTTATCCAAATCGCCATTTTAGACATCGTATTCTCACTAGACTCAGTAATTACTGCGGTGGGTATGGCAGATGATATTCCTGTAATGGTAATTGCGATTATGATCGCAGTCGGTGTAATGATGTTTGCCGCAAAACCAATCGGGGATTTCGTTGACCATAACCCAACCATTAAGAATTTAGCGCTTGCATTCTTAATCTTAATCGGTGTCGCATTAATGGGTGAGGGATTTAATATCCATATTCCGAAATCAGCGATTTACACCGCAATGGGCTTCTCGGTGATTGTGGAGTTTATCAACATTAAAATGCGTAAAAACCAAGCAAAACATCAGCTTAATGCACAAGAATAATTGTAAAATAAGCCCTCATTTGAGGGCTTTTTAATTAAGAGGAAATCTGATGCTACTTATCGATCTCGCAGGCTACGAACTTACCCAAGAAGAACAAGAGTTACTTGAACACCCGCTGGTTTCAGGACTTATTCTCTTTACACGCAATTTTCACGATAAAGCCCAGTTGCAAGCCCTAATTAAGTCCGTACGCCAACGAGTGAAAAAGCCATTATTAATCACCGTTGATCAAGAAGGCGGTCGAGTGCAACGCTTCCGTGAAGGCTTTACCAAATTGCCTGCAATGCAATCTTTTTTACAATTAGACCGCTTGCAACTAGCCCAAGAAGCAGGCTGGCTGATGTCCGCAGAAATGTTTGCGTTAGATATTGATTTAAGTTTTGCCCCCGTGCTGGATTTAGGACATTGTAGCAAGGCTATTGGTGATCGCTCGTTTGGGGAAGATGTAGCCACAATGCTACCTGTCGCAGAAGCCTTTATTGACGGTATGCAAGAAATCGGTATGGCAACCACAGGTAAACATTTCCCCGGTCACGGTCACGTTATCGCCGATTCTCATCTTGAAACGCCCTTTGATGATCGTCCAAAAGAAACGATCTTTAATCACGATATTCAACCGTTTAAACAACTGATCGCCAAAGGAAAATTATCGGCGATTATGCCAGCCCACGTGATTTACACCCAGTGTGACAGCCAACCTGCCAGCGGTTCAAGTTACTGGTTGAAAGAGATTTTACGTAAGCAGCTGCAATTTAACGGTGTGATTTTTTCTGATGATTTAGGCATGAAAGGGGCGGGGTTTATGGGTAACTACGTCGAGCGTAGTGAAAAAGCGTTACAAGCAGGTTGTGATTTGTTGCTACTTTGCAATGAGCCTGACGGTGTGGTGCAAGTGTTGGATAATCTCAAGTATCAACCGACACAAGCTCAACAAGAACGCCATTTGAGCCTGATGAAACGCCGTTCGATCAGTTGGTCAGAACTGGAAGCCAGCCCACGTTGGCAACAGGCTCATCAACAGCTTGCTACACTTCAAGATCAATGGTTGGAATGGAAAGCTCAGAATGCCTAAACTCAACTGCCACCATTTTGAACAGAATCGTTGCAATTCGTGCCAATGGCTTCATAAAAGCTATGCCGAACAACTAGCGGAGAAAACCGCCGCTCTCAAGTGGTTAGTTTCGCCTTATCTTTTGCAAAACACGGAATTTTTACCTGCGGTTACATCGCCGTTGGCACATTTTCGTAACAAAGCCAAAATGGTGGTCACAGGAAGCGTTGAGCGTCCGATTTTAGGTATTTTAAACGACGACGGCACAGGCACGGATTTAACGGACTGTCCGCTCTATCCGCAAGCCTTTACACCACTTTTCCCTATTCTGAAAACCTTTATCGGACGTGCCGGGCTTGTGCCTTACAACGTGGCAAAAAAACGGGGCGAACTCAAATATATCTTGATTACCCAAAGTCAGTATAATCAATCTTTGATGATCCGCTTTGTGTTAAGAAGTGAGCTAAAACGACCGCTTGTCGAGCGTGAATTGCCGATGTTACTGGCTCAACTGCCTGAAAAATCGGTGGTAAGTTTGAATATACAACCGCAACATTCTGCGATTTTGGAAGGTGAACAAGAGATTTTTTTGACTGAGCAACAAATATTAGAAGAACGCTTTAATCAAATTCCACTATTTATTCGTCCGCAAGGTTTCTTCCAAACCAATCCAACGGTCGCCAGCCGACTTTACCATACGGCTCAAGAATGGATAAAAAAGCTACCAATTACACAACTGTGGGATCTGTTCTGCGGTGTCGGGGGTTTTGGGCTACATTGTGCCAACACATTACAAACCAACAATCCGAATGTAGCACTCACGGGCATTGAGATTTCTGCCTCTGCCATCGCCAGTGCCACAAAATCCGCCCAACAACTTGGCTTACAAAACGTCAAATTCGCCTCGTTGGACTCAGCTCAATTTGCCTTGAATGAACAAGGAACAACGCCCGATCTCGTGATTGTCAATCCACCTAGACGGGGCATCGGCAAACCGTTAGCTGAATTTATCAATCAACTCGGCTCCCCCTACTTGATTTATTCCAGCTGTAATGCAGAAACGATGGCAAAAGATTTTGCCTCACTCAGCGATTATGAACTCAAAAAAGTCCAATTGTTTGATATGTTTCCCCATACGGCGCACTACGAAACCTTAACGCTATTAAAACGATTGTAGATCAATGCGCTTCAAATGGCGCTCGTTTGTAACAAGTTAAAACTTAAGGCAATGTTGAAAACGGTGCATTATTAGTCGTTTGCCGAATCATCTCAAAGCCCTATGATATAAAATATTCAAGCGGTCAGTTTACAATATTTTTTTGCAAAAAATAGCGCAAATCCGACCGCTTGTATTAATACAACTTAGCTGTGCCTCTTACTATTCCTTATTACTCACAATCACCCTCAAACTATCCAATCGCCAATTTGCTTGGTCTAGGTGTTGAAGTGATGCTGTTCGCAACTGCTCTAGGGCTTGAATTTCATCAGCACGAATGTTTTTATTCACCGCTTGTAGTGATGTCAAGCGGTGTAATTCAGCACCTAAAGTGTGATCCGCATTCTGTTTTGCCTGTTCAATCAAGGCTTGTGCTTGTGGCACAACTTTTTCATCGCTGAATGCGATCAGCTTCTCAATATCACCACGAGCCATCTTCGCAATTTTATTTGCCATCTGTTTATTGACCGGCTTGAGCTGTTTTTCCAACCGC
>JBGXMX010000117.1:0-6341 GCA_041809245.1 Glaesserella sp. | reverse complement strand
TTCGTCTTTTGGAAGAATTAGAAGCTATCACTCAAAATAAAATCCCCTCCCCCGTTTACGGGGGAGGGTTAGGGTGGGGGGAAAATACCCTGCAAAAAGGTGTCCCTCCCCTCCCAACCTCCCCCCGTAAACGGGGGGAGGGAAATTTCCGATTAACCCCAACCGGGCGACAACTCGCTCAACTCCCTATCGATCCTCGTCTAGGTCGTATGGTGATCGAAGCGGCAAAAAACGGCAGCTTACACGAAGTGATGATGATTACATCCGCATTGTCTATTCAAGATCCCCGTGAGCGTCCTCAGGAAAAACAGCAATCGGCAGATGATAAACATCGCCGTTTTGCCGATAAAGAGAGCGATTTTTTAGCCTTTGTGAACCTGTGGCATTTTATTCAAGAGCAACAAAAGGAACTCACGAAAAATCAGTTCCGCAAGCTCTGCCAGAAAGATTATCTCAACTATCTGCGAGTGCGCGAGTGGCAGGATATTTATCATCAGCTTCGCCTTGCGGTGCGTGAAATGGGCTTGCCGATTAACAGCGAACCTGCAAATTATCAGCAAATTCACACCGCTTTATTATCGGGTTTATTGTCGCATATCGGCTTGAAAGATAACGAAAAAATGCACTATTTAGGGGCGAGAAATGCCCATTTTTACCTGTTCCCTAACTCTGTGCTTTTCAAAAAACAGCCGAAATGGGTAATGGCGGCGGAATTGGTCGAAACCACCAAATTGTGGGGGCGAATGGTCGCTCGGATTGAGCCTGAATGGGTTGAGCCACTTGCGAAACACTTAACCAAATCCAGTTACAGCGAACCACGCTGGGCGAAATCGAAAGGGGCAGTGGTTGCCGATGAAAAAGTGTCGCTCTACGGTATTCCGATTGTCGCCAGCCGTCCTGTGATGTATGGGGCGATCGATCCTGTTGTCAGCCGTGAAATTTTTATCCGCTCGGCGTTGGTGGAAGGTGAATGGCATAACAATTACAAATTTTTTAAAGAAAATAACCGCTTGATCAAAGAGATCGAAGAGTTGGAACATAAATCTCGCCGTCGAGATATTTTGGTGGACGAGCAAGTGCTGTTTGAGTTTTACGATCAACGGATCGGCACAGATGTCGTTTCCAGCAAGCATTTTGACAGTTGGTGGAAAAAAGCATCCCAGAAAGATCCTGAACTGCTGAACTTTGAAAAATCGTTCTTGATGAATGATAACGCCAACAAAGTCAGCGAGTTGGACTTCCCGAATTTCTGGTATCAAGGTTCGCTCAAATTGAAGTTGAGCTATCAGTTTGAAATCGGCTCACAAGCGGACGGGGTGACGGTACATATTCCATTGCCATTGCTGAACCAAGTGGAAACGCACGGCTTTGATTGGCACGTTCCGGGGCTACGTCAAGAGCTTATCATTGCATTGATTAAATCGCTACCGAAAGCCACTCGCCGTAGTTTTGTACCTGCTCCAAACTATGCGGAAGCCTTTTTATCTCGTGCAGAGCCGTTTAAAAAGCCGTTGTTGGAAAGCCTAAGTTATGAACTTCGCCGAATGACAGGGGTTTTAGTTGAGCCTGAACAATGGGATTTAAGCCAACTGCCACCGCATTTGCGGATCAGCTTCCGAGTGATTGATGAAAAGGGCAAAAGCCTTGCGGAAAGTGAAAATCTTGACGAACTGAAATTTAACTTGAAAGACGAAGTGCAAAATACTCTGTCTAACATTGCCGATGACGGTATTGAACAAAGCGGTGTGCATTTGTGGAATTTTGCCGATTTGCCACAATTTTACGAGCAGAAAAAACAGCATTTTAGCGTAAAAGCCTACCCAGCAATTGTCGATGAAAAAGATGCCGTTGGGATCAAGCTGTTTGAAACGGAATTTGAGCAAGCCAAAGCAATGCAAGCAGGCTTACGCCGATTGCTATTGCTAAACGTGCCGTCGCCGATTAAATATCTGCACGAAAAACTGCCGAATAAAGCTAAACTCGGTTTATATTTTGCCCCGTTCGGCAAGGTGCTAGAACTGATTGACGACTGTATCGCCTGTGCGGTGGATAAGTTGATGGAAGAGTTTGGTGGCTTTGTTTGGTCGGAAGAAAAATTTAACGCCCTGCACGACTACGTTAGGGCGAATTTAAACGACACCACGGTCGAAATTGCTAAACAGGTTGAGAAAAATCTTACCCTTGCCTACGAAATCAACAAACGTCTAAAAGGTAAGTTGGATTTCACGATGGCATTTGCCCTGTCAGACATTAAAGCCCAAATCGACGGTTTGATTTACCCTAATTTTGTCACCAAAACGGGCTACAAACGCCTTGCAGATTTACACCGCTATCTCACCGCTATCGACAAGCGATTAGATAAGTTGGTGGTAGATAGCAATGCCGACCGAGCCAAAATGTTGCGAGTGGAACAGGTGCAAAATGCCTACCAACAACTGTTGGCAAAACTGCCGAAATCCAAACCGATTTCAGATGAAGTCTTGGAAATTCGTTATATGATTGAAGAATTGCGTGTCAGCCTGTTCGCCCAACAGCTTGGCACCAAATATCCGATTTCGGATAAGCGGATTTTGAATAGTATCGGGGAAATTAAGTAACTTGCAAGCGGTCTGATTTTTTCTAATTTTTACAAAATGAAAAAGTTTGCAATATAGGCTGGCATAGAGTGGGGGAAAATAGATAAAAAAACCAAATATCGCAAGGATATTTGGTTCTCAATATACTGATTAATCCCATATTGCGGAAATATGGGATTAATTTTTGGATTAGTACTCTAATACTGCGCGACGGTTTTTCGCGTATTCAGCTTCAGTGTGACCTAATACAGCCGGTTTCTCTTCACCGTAAGATACGGTAGATACTTGTGCTGCGTTAACACCTTTAGCTGTTAAGTGAGCTTGTACCGCATCTGCACGACGTTGACCTAATGCGATGTTGTACTCCGGTGTACCGCGCTCATCAGCGTGACCTGCAACAGTTACTTTACCTTGTGCAGATGCTAAGTATGCTGCGTGAGCATCTAAAAGTTGTTGGTATTCGCCTTCAATTGCATAACGGTCAAAACCGAAGTATACAGTGTTGTAACGAGTTTGTAAGTCTTGAACTGTTAAACCACCGAAGGTTTGTTGAGTTGCACTTGCGTTATCGTTTGAGCTGCTGCAAGCTGCTAAAACGAATGCTGGTGCCGCAACCATTAATACTTTAGCTAGTTTTTTCATTTGTTTCTCCAAAAAAATTATTGTTTAGTCAGATACGGTGACCAAGCAGGGAATTTATAATGTCCCCCTGCTCCCGGCAAGTTAGCTTTAAAACGGCCATCTGCGGACACCAATTGTAGCACTTTGCTCACACCTTTGGTAGAGCTATAAATAACCATTGTGCCATTTGGTGAAATACTTGGACTTTCGTCTAAAAACGTTGAACTTAAAACTTCCGTGCCACCTGAAGTTAAATCACGTTTTACAATTTTATCACCTGCCACCATGATTAAATTCTTACCGTCTGATGAAATCTTACCGCTGCCATTACCGCCAATTAGGCTGGCACCGCCACCAGAGGCACTCATTTGATACACTTGTGGTACACCACCACGGTCTGAAGTAAAGAGAATATAACCGCCATCCGGAGACCAACTTGGCTCGGTGTTATTTCCCGCACCACTTGTTAATTGAGTCGGAGTTCCGCCATTAGCTCCTACGACATAAATATTTAATACGCCGTCTTTATTCGATGCAAACGCAAGGCGAGAGCCGTCCGGTGAAAATGCCGGTGCGCCGTTATGCCCTTTTAATGCCGCAACAACTTTACGACTACCGGAACGAAGATCATGAACGACCACCTGTGCTTTCTTATTTTCAAAAGTCACATAAGCCAATTTGCCACCATCCGGCGACCATTCCGGAGACATTAACGGCTCTTTACTTCTCACCACAGTAAAAGCGTTAAAACCGTCGTAGTCAGATACTCGTAATTCATAAGAAGTGACGCCGCGTTGTACTACATAAGCAATTTTTGTTCTAAACGCTCCGCGAATTTGAGTAATTTTCTCAAAAACTTGATCGCTAACGGTGTGTGCGCCTAAACGCAATTGTGCTGCCGGAACATTAAAAGAGCCTTGTAATAATACTGCTGCAGGACTACTTAAGGTATCGACCAACTGATAAGCGACATTATAACCGCCCGATGCCGGTGAAACCTGTCCGACAACAATGGTGTCCACACCTAAGTCCGTCCAATTCTTTGAATTAACTTCTGCAACGGAACCCGGCTGTTCTCTCATTTGACTGACAGGAACAGGGCTAAATTTACCGCTGTTACGTAAATCATCTGAAATAATTTGAGCCACTTCAGATGAAACATTCGCCACACCTTTAAACGGCACAACAGCAATAGGCTGTGCCATACTTACCCCTTCGTCAATGGAGATTACCACATCGGATTCGGCAACAGCGGTTGTGCTGATACCTAATGTGACGATGGCAACCATACGTTTTAATTGGTGAATAAATTTCATTCATTACCCTCTAAATAATTATTGGACTTTTAAGCTAAAGCTTAAAATCGGAGATTTATATTTACTATACAGCTGATCCGTTGGTGCCGATGGAACCGTTTGAGCTGCGACAATTGCACTGCTTGCAGCACGACAAATATCATCAGGGCCCGAAATCACTTGATGGTTTGAAATTCGACCGTCACGCTCAATAAAGAGTCTCACTTTGCACTCACGTCCTTGGAAACTCGGATCTACACGGTATGTTCGGGCTATTTTACGCTTAATCAGATTTTCATAGCCGCGATCTTCTGTTCCAAACCCATCGCCAACACTTTTGGCATTGCCGTTACCTTGTGAGCCGGAACGGTTTTGGTTACCGCCTTGTTGCGCATTACCGCCGAAGTCGCCATCAAGTAACTGTTGTGCTCGGGCTGCATTTGCCTTAGCTTCTTTCTCAGCTTTTTCTTTTGCCGCTTTTTCTGCTTTGGCTTTTGCTTCTTTCTCGGCTTTTTCTTTTGCTGCTTTTTCTGCCTTGGCTTTAGCTTCTTTCTCAGCTTTTTCCTTTGCCGCTTTTTCTGCCTGAGCTTTGGCTTCTTTCTCGGCTTTTTCTTTTGCCTCTTTTTCAGCCTGAGCCTTAGCTTCTTTTTCTGCTTTTTCTTTTGCCTCTTGTGCGGCTTTTGCTTGCTGTTCCTTTAATTTTTGTTGCTCTTCAAGTTTTCGCTGCTTTTCCTTTTCAGCTTCTTTTATTTTACGCTCTTCTTCGGCTTGTTTGGCTAATGCCTCAAGACGTTTGGCTTCAGCTTCGGCACTAAGGCGCGCTGCCTCGGCCGCTTTTTTTTGAGCCGCTTCTTCTTGTTGTTTTTTAAGCTGTTCTTGTTTAATTTTTTCTTGTTTAGCAAGTTCTAACTTACGTTGTTCTTCTCTTTTTTGCTGCTCTTCTTGCTTTTGCCTTTCAATAGCCAGCGCCTTTTCTTGTTCTTCCTGTTGCTGCTCTTTTACTGTCGGTGTTTCTTCCACCTCTTTTTCAGGCACAACTTCCGGTTTCGGCTCGTTTTTTTGTGCTTGTAAACGACCGTATTCTGCCGACACTTGCCCTGTATCAACCATAACTGCTTCAATAGACTCGGAATCTCCCCCGCTTCCTCCGGCGGCAGGCTGAATCATATTGGTAAATAGCGAACCGAGTATTAATAGACCAATCAGCAATAAATGCAATACGATTGATACAATAACTGCGAGTTCTAGTCTATCTTTTTGATATTTCACACATTATCCCCGCAATTACTTGCCTTCAGTCATTAAACCTACTGATTTAATACCCGCATCTTTTAATAGCGAGATACCTTTCATCACCTCTTCGTAAGGTACTTCTTTTCCACCTGCAACTAGAAATAACGTGTTGTTATCTTTCTGAAAAGCACTGGCTGCATAAGCTACCACTTCTTGCTCGGAAAGATTTTCTTGCTGATTGGTTTGTACATAATTGCCGTCAATTTTTAATTTGTAAGCATTAATACCCGAAATTTCTAAAATAACCGGTGTTTTATCTTCATTAGAGACAGACTGGCTGTGTCTGTCTTCCGGCAACTCAACTTCTACACTTTGGCTAATAATAGGCGTAGTTGCCATAAAAATAAGTAATAATACAAGTAACACATCTAAAAACGGTACAATATTAATTTCCGATTTGATGTCACTGCGTTTACGTCGGCGGTAGGACATAGATTCCTCTTTTATGATAGTTAAACGAACAAGCGGTCGAATTTACAAAAATTTTTGCAATTCGGTTTATTTCTTAGCATACGCTTGTCGATGCAGAATTGTGGTAAATTCATCAATAAAATTC
>JBGXMX010000116.1:0-2978 GCA_041809245.1 Glaesserella sp. | reverse complement strand
TAAAATCCGACCGCTTACCATATATGAATGAATACACTATGAAAATTTCTGCCATTATTACTTTGCTGATTGCCTGTATTTGTGCGCCGCTATCTTCGGCACAAACGCCGTCTACACCTTTGTCTTATCTTAAAGCGATGGTTTTGGCACATAAAACGCAAAATTATGAACAACTCTATATTTTCCAACAGGGAGAAGAGGTAGATTCATTGCGTTATCGCCACGCCTATCAGAATAACAAAGCCTATGCGCAGCTGCTTTATTTGGATAACGCACGGGAAGAGATGTTACTAAGAGAAGGCATGGTAAGTTATTTCGGCGAATTTCAGCCGTTCAGCCTTGCAAGCAGCCGCATTTTAGACAATTTACCGGCAGTATTGCAGACGGATTTTGAACAGCTGAGCCACTATAATTTTGTAGATATGGGAAAAACGCGTGTGGCGGACAGGGTCGCTCGTATGATCCGTATTGTGCCTCGAGATGAATTCCGCTATCAATACACCTTGTGGATTGATGAAGAAACATCGCTATTACTGAAAAGCGAGCTCCTCGACCGTAATAACAACTTATTGGAACAGTTTCGTGTGATCCAAAGTGTTGTTGATGAACAGCTTTTGGAGATTGTTGAACCGATCAAAGCCTTGATACTTCCGCCGATTGTTCCTGCCAAAGCGGCGGATAAACAACCTCTGACGTGGCAACCGCAATGGCTGCCGGAAGGTTTTAAGGCGGTTTCAACCGGTACTCAAGATCTATCAGCCGTATTAGCCGAGGATGAATGGGTTGAGAGCCAGCTTTATAGCGACGGATTATTTTCTTTTACCGTGTATATGGCAACCAATCGAGGCGTTAATTTTGAAGAGCAATTTTGGCGAGAAGGGAAAATCAGTATTTACAGCCAAACGGTTGGTGATAAAGATGTGATTATAGTGGGTGAAATTCCGCTTGTCTCAGCCCGCCATATTGTGCAAGAAATTCAGCAAAATCGACCGCTTGTAGGAGAACAAACACCATGATGATCGAACAAGCGACCGTGATTGCTTACCAAAACGGTATCGCTCAAGTACAATGCCAAGCCAAACAAGGATGTGGCGGTTGTTCACAGCAATCTACCTGCGGGACAAAAGCCCTTTCTGCGTTAGCGGGTGAAAAAACGGCGCCGCTTTTAGCCTTACCTGTCCCAACACCACTGGCGGCAGGGGATAAAATTGAAATCGGTTTGGCGGAAAGTTCATTACTTGCCTCAGTTTGGTGGCTTTATACATTACCGTTACTGGCGGTAGTGTTATCAACGTTGTTACTTTCTCAATGGATAGATAACGAATTAATTGTCGCAATAGGTATTATCGGTTCAACCGCTGCAACCTTTATAGGAATAAAACACTATCTATCAAAACGGCAGCAAGTGATTTTACCTGTCTTTTTGCGTAAGCTTTAAGGAGAAAATATGGAAAAACTTTGGTTTAATAATTATCCGCAAGGTGCAGCACGCAGCTTAGATGTTGCTCCCTACGAATCGCTCGTCGAGATGTTCGAACAGGCGGTGTTACGCCACCCCGATACCCCGGCTTACATCAACATGGGGCAAATCTTAACTTACCGTAAATTAGAAGAACGCAGCCGTGCGTTTGCCGCATATCTGCAAAACGAATTGCGCCTTGAAAAAGGGGAACGGATTGCCTTGATGATGCCGAATTTGTTGCAATATCCGATAGCATTATTCGGTGCATTACGCGCAGGATTAATCGTAGTGAATGTAAACCCGCTTTATACGCCTAGAGAGCTTGAACATCAGCTCAATGACAGCGGCGCCAAAGCGATTGTAGTGGTATCCAATTTTGCGGCAACCTTAGAAAAGGTGGTATTTAATACGCCAATCAAACACGTTATTTTAACCCGTATGGGCGATCAGCTTTCGTTCGGCAAACGAACCTTAGTTAATTTCGTAGTGAAATATATCAAAAAACTGGTTCCTAAATATAAATTACCAAATGCGGTCAGTTTTCGGGAAGCGCTGAGTATCGGCAAACAACGCCAATATGTCAAACCGACGATTACCAGCGAAGATTTAGCCTTTTTACAATACACCGGCGGTACTACCGGTGTGGCAAAAGGGGCAATGCTGACCCACTATAATGTGGTAGCGAATGTTATTCAAGCCAAATGGGTGGCAGAGCCTTTAGTCAGACAAAGTAAAGAACCGCTGGCGGTGATCGCACTTCCGCTGTATCACGTTTTTGCCTTAAGCGTAAACTGTTTGCTGTTTATTGAAATGGGGATTACGGGGATTTTGATTACCAATCCACGCGATATTCCAGGCTTTGTTAAAGAATTGAAAAAATATCGAGTGTTGGCAATTACGGGAGTAAATACCTTATTTAATGCATTATTAAATAATGAACAATTAAAAACCGTCGATTTTTCTAACCTCAAACTCTCTGTCGGCGGCGGCGCTGCAATTCAGCGTTCGGTTGCAGAACGTTGGCATGCAGCCACGGGTAACCATATTATCGAAGGTTATGGTATGACCGAATGTTCGCCGCTGATTGCCGCTACCCGCAATGATTCAACCGAATATTCCGGTTCAATCGGCGTACCGGTACCGAATACCGATATTCGTGTAGTGGATGACGCAGGTAATGATGTCCCGATGGGCGAGCGGGGAGAGCTTTGGGTTAAAGGCCCGCAGGTGATGCGAGGCTACTGGCAGCGCCCTGAAGATACCGCCGAAGTACTTAAAGACGGCTGGATGGCAACGGGGGATATCGTGACTTTTAGCGAAGATCTCAATTTACGCATTGTCGATCGCAAAAAAGACATGATCATTGTTTCCGGCTTTAATGTTTACCCGAATGAAATTGAAGATGTCGTTGCATTACATCCTAAAGTTAATGAAGTCGTCGCCGTCGGTATTCCAAGTGAAATTTCCGGGGAAAGTATCAAAATTTATGTAACGAAAAAAGAAGAAAGTCTTACCC
>JBGXMX010000115.1:0-17118 GCA_041809245.1 Glaesserella sp. | reverse complement strand
GTGAAACGCAGTAACGCCGATGGTAGTGTGGGGTTTCCCCATGTGAGAGTAGGGCACCATCAGGGTTTTATTAAAGTGAAGAAACCGCAAGTTAGAGATAGCTTGCGGTTTTTTGCTTTGGGGTTGGAAAAATTAGAGAAAAGGAATTTGGGGGAAATGAGAAAAAAGAGAACAAAGAGGAAAGTAGAATGGAAATGACAAGCGGTCTGAATCCTAGGATTTTTTGCAAAATGATGGGTTTAATAACCGCCAATAAAAACGCCTTAATAATCAGATTATTAAGGCGTTTCATAAGGTTTGGGGTTTAGAATAGGTCGTCAGCTGTAATCTGTTTCATTTTTTTGCTGTAGTCGGTGCTACGTTTATTGAAAAAATCGGTCTCTTTGGTGGAGAGAATTTCGATATCAAACCATTCTGTCTCTTTTAGCATAGCGGGATCAACGTTATAAGGAGGTTCAAGCCCTAATGCCATCAGTGAGTTGTTATAGCGATTAACGATATAATTCTCTACGGTTTTGCGAGTGATAAAACTTAAATCCCCTTCTTCAAAAATCCAAGCTAAAATACTTTTTTCTGCTTCAAGCGCTTGATTTGCAAGAGTTTTTAATTCTTCATAGAAATCTGCGGTGAACAATTCGCTATGCTCGTTGCGTAAAATTTCATACAGGGCAATACCGAAGCGTCCGTGAATTTCTTCTTCTTTTGAGGTCGCTTCAACGGCATTTGAAATTCCTTTGAAAAGGTTTTTATGCTTATTGAAGGACATCATTACCAAGAATTGTCCGAATAATGAGATGTGTTCAACAAAGAGAGAAAACAGTACGAGTGATAAAACGAAGCGCTCTTTGCCATCATCTTTTTCACGCATAAAATCTTCCATATAGCGGATCCGATTCATCAGCGGTTCAATATCGGTGATTTCAGAGAACATTTCGTTCAAACCGAGTTTTTCCAATAAAAATGAGTAAGCATCTTTATGGCGAACTTCACTCTCGGCAAAAGTACCGCCCACATCATCAATCTCCGGTTTAGGGAAATAGCGGTAAAGATCACCCCAGAAACGTTTTACATTGACTTCTACTTGCGAAATGGCAAGCATAGTGCGTGTGAGTACATGGCGTTCGTGATCATTAATGTTGGTTCGGTAATCTTGGATGTCGCCGGTGAAATTAAATTCAGTATGCAACCAATATGAATGGCGAATAGCGTCTTTAAATTCAAGGAGTTCCGGGTATTCGTAAGGTTTGATTTGGATACGTTTTTCAAAGATATTGCGTGACATAATCGTAGTTCAAGTAGATAAAATAAGGCGGTATTTTAACGATATTTTTTCCCTCAGCAAGGGCTTGACAAATGCGCAGGGCTGATTCGTCGGTAGAGGTATTTGATTTTAAAAGGGAAAATATTTTCGTAAATTTTATGTGATGACAAGCGGTCGATTTTTCGTAAAAACGTGCAAATTTTTCGTGAAAGTCGACCGCTTGTTGTTAGTTCAGCGTGATTACATCGGGAAGTTTAATCAGTTGATGAACTAGTAGTTCAATTGCTCTTTGGCTTTGAACGGTCATCTGGAGTTCGATCACCTTTTCTTGTTGTTGAGCTTGGAGTGACACTAATTCAAAACCGCGATGGCGTGTTACACGCAAAATACGCTCAAGGGTTTCAGGGCGTTTGGTTGCTGTGAGGGTTAATTGATACTGTTGCATAGGTTCTCCTTAAACGCCGATGTCTTCTTCGATCATGTCCGCATTGCAGGCGCCGGGCGGCACAAGCGGCCACACATTTTCCTCTTCGTGAATACACACGTGCAGTAAATAAGCACCTTCGGCATTCAGTAAGCGATCTAATGCGTCTGACACTTCACTCGCTTTTTCAATACGTTCGCCTGCAATGTCGAAGGCAGATGCCAAGGTGACGAAATCAGGGTTGTCATCCAAAATCGTATTACTGTGGCGACCTTTAAAAAACAGCGATTGCCATTGGCGAACCATGCCTAAGCGTTGGTTATCAATCAGCAGAATTTTGATCGGGAGCTTGGCGCGTTTAACCGAACCAAGCTCTTGAATGTTCATCATAAAAGAGCCGTCACCAGTGATGAGAATCACAGGATCTTGCGGGCGTGCTTTAGCGGCGCCTACGGCGGCAGGCAAGCCAAAACCCATCGAACCCAACCCGGCGGAGGTAATGTAGTTTTCAGGGGCAAAGTGTTGAATATGCTGTGCCGACCACATTTGGTGCTGCCCTACGTCAGTGGTGACAATCGCATTGGTCGGTTTGCGTTGTGAGAAGGTGTTGAGCATTGCCCAAGGGTCAATATTACCTTCACCTGCATTTTCGACATAGCTGAAGTCAAAATCGCTTTTTAAACGGAGAATATCGGCTCGCCAAGGTTCGATCTCTAACGGAAAGCTGAGAGCTTGGGCGGCTTCGATTAAGTCTCCCTTAAGTGATACATCGGCTTTGCGTAATTTGTGGATCTCGGCAATATCAATATCGGCATGGATAACTTTGGCATGAGGTGCGAAAGTATCCAGTTTTCCTGTGACACGGTCGTCAAAACGGGCACCGAAAGCAATCAATAAATCACATTCCTGCACCGCATAGTTCGCCGCTTTTGTACCGTGCATCCCAATCATGCCCATATACAGCGGATCTTCGGCGATTACGCCTAAGCCTTTAAGGGTCGATACCGAAGGAATCTTTGCAATTTTCAGCCAATTTCTGACCGCTTGTACTGCGCCCGCCATACCGACCCCGCCGCCGACATACAGTATCGGGCGTTTGGCATTGGCTAATAATGTTTTGGCTTCGGTTAAAGCCGGTTCGTTTTGTTTCGGTGCGGCGAGTTTCGGGTAAACAATCGGTTTAGCGGACGTTGGCGCAAACTGTACATCTTTAGGGATATCAATCAAGACCGGCCCCGGACGATCGCTTTGGGCGATTTGGAATGCTTTGGCAATAATTTCAGGTAATTCTTCGACATGTTGAACAATAAAACTATGTTTGGTACAAGCCAGCGATAGACCTAACACATCCACTTCTTGGAAAGCATCGGTACCGATAAAGGGAGAGGCGACTTGTCCGGTAATAGCCACGATCGGAATGGAGTCTAATAGCGCATCGGCAAGCCCGGTGATGAGATTGGTCGCTCCCGGGCCTGATGTCGCAATACATACGCCGACTTTACCGCTTGAACGGGCATAGCCGATGGCTGCCATTGCCGCACCTTGTTCATGGCGGCAGAGTAAGTGATCGAGCCCTGAATCATAAATTGCATCATAAACGGGCATAATGGCACCACCGGGGTAGCCGAATAGAGAAGTCACGCCGTGGGCTTTTAGGCACTCCACGACTAAAGTTGAGCCATTCATTGAGATATCCTCAGAGATGAGTAATTTAAGCAATTAGGGGCGTATAGATAACATAGAATTTCATTATTTTGAATCTTAATTGCGAGAAATTGTATAAAAAAGTTGAAAATGTGCCAAACTAGCCTAATCTATTGGCTGTCATTTAATGAGGAAAGTGCTATGCCGATTTTTATTTTTTTCTGCTTTTTATTTTTCTATGTGTATTGCGAAATTTCACTGCTTGTGACCATCGGTTCTACGATTGGTGTACTGCCGTTAATTTTATTGATGATCGCTATTTCTGCCGCCGGTTTATGGCTGCTTAAATTGCAAGGAACATTGGCGTTATTGGATGTGCGTAAACAGATAGCCCAAGGTTCGATTCCTACACAAGCGGTCGGAACTTCCGTATTTTTTGCAATTGCCGGGGTTTGTCTGCTGATCCCCGGTTTTTTGAGTGATATTCTAGCCCTCCTGTTAATTCTGCCTGTTACCCGCAATCTGCTTCAACGCTGGGTGATGAAATATTTTAGCCGTAAAGTGAAGGTGACTTCATTTTACTCATCCTATAAAACACACGAACAGCCGACGACTTTCGATGCCGAATTTGAACGCAAACAAGATGAAGATAAGAGGTTGCGTTAATGGATAAATATACGCTGGCGTTGCTGAAAGTCCACAGTACCGCTATTTTTTTCGGGCTTTCGGGCGTGTTTGGAGTATTAATTGAAAGTGGGGCGGATGTGCTGGTGCTTGGGCGGGTTATTATCGCTTTTACTTGTCTCTCACTCTTTTTTCTATGGAAAAAACGCCCTTTGACACCGCTGTCTTGGCGGGAAAAAGGCTCTCAGCTGATTTCAGGCAGTTTATTAGCGCTACATTGGGTCAGTTTTTATCTTGGGGTTAAAATCGGCGGTGTGGCAATCGGCACTTTGGGTTTTGCCAGCTTCCCTGCTTTTGTGACGCTGTTTGAAATGTGGATATTTAAAGAAAAATTACGCTTTCGCGAATATGTGCTGCTCATTGCTATTTCCATCGGTTTGATTTTAATTACCCCGGAGTTTGAATTCGGTCATCACATGACTCAAGGCTTACTGTGGGGCATTTTTTCTGCCATTAGCTACGGCATTCTCGCTGTGTTAAACCGTTATAACGCTTCTAAATTATCGGGTACCGAATCCAGCTGGTGGCAATATTTAGCGGTAATGTTGGTGCTGCTGCCTTTCTCAGGGCAACAACTGCCGGCGGTCAGCCTGTCGGATTGGTTTTGGATCGGCTGTATCGGGCTGTTTTGTACTACATTTGCCTATACGCTTTATGTCTCAAGCCTTGATACCATCAAAGCACGGACGGCGGCGATGATCATTTCTTTAGAACCTGTCTACGCCATAGCAGTCGCATGGATTTGGTTTAATGAAGTGCCGACACTCAGTATGTTTGTGGGCGGGAGTCTGATTATTTTGTCGGTAGCATGGGCTAATTTGAAAAAATAACCGGTTTTAAGCTGCCGGCGGATTGTTTCTCTATCTGCTCTGTGGCAGACTTCGGCTGTATTTTGTGGATGATAACTGTAATATGATAAATATAATTCTTTGTGTGACGTTGATCCTTGGTTTTGCTTATGCCATTTATGACCAATTTCTTATCGATCGTCTAAAAGGTAAAACATTGCTGGCGGTGGAATTAAAACCCCAAGCCAAAATCGATACGCTGATTTTAGCCGGGTTGATTTTATTAACCGGCGTTCAAGGTATACAAACAGGCATTTCTTCTTTTACCTTGTTCTTATTAGTGTTGTGTATCGCATTGGCGCTGTATCTCGGTTTTTTCCGCTCGCCTTACTTGCGTTTTAAACAACACGGCTTTTTCTTTAGCCAGTTCTATATTCCTTATCAGCATATTCAGCAGCTGAATCTTGCACCGCAGCAGAAATTTGTCGTCGATCTGAGCAACGGTAAACGGCTTGTCATCCCGATAAAACATGAGAAAGACATTGCCCCCGTTGTCGATTTCTTTGGAGGATATAAATCATGATTTTTAAATTGACCGGCACACATCAACATTACGATTGGGGAGGGGCAAATTTTATCCCGAATTGGTTGAAACTTAAGCAAATGGAAGACAAGCCCTATGCTGAATATTGGCTGGGTGCGCACCGTTCTGCGCCGTCATTAATCGAATTTGAAGGGCAATGGCTGCCTTTAGATCGTGTGATAGACAAAGCCCCTAAATTGTTAGGCGAGGAAAGCAGAGCCAAATTTGGCGACGAATTACCGTATTTGCTCAAGATTTTAGATGTCAAACAGCCGCTTTCGATTCAACTGCATCCGACCAAAGCAGAGGCGGAACTCGGTTTTGAACGTGAAAATCAGCTGGGTATTGCCCTTAATGCCCCGAATCGTACCTATAAAGATCGCAATCATAAACCTGAAATGATGATCGCCTTATCCGACTTTTGGCTGTTACACGGCTTTCGCCCGCTGGCTGAAATGAAAAGCGTATTAGCCGAACGCCCATCCTTACAAGGCTTGGCACAACGCATTGACACAGTCGGCTTACCGCAGGTGTATCGTGAGATTATGCAAGCAACCCAAGCCCAGCTTGAAAAATGGCTGTTACCGATCATTACTGAAAAACAGTTTGAATATCAACAAGATAAATTAAAATGGGACAGTCCCGATTATTGGGTGCTTTACAGCATGGATGCGATGGGGATTTCTTCAGAGAAACTTGATGCCGGCTTGCTCTGTTTCTATCTGTTCAATATCGTGAATTTAAAAAAAGGCGAGGGAATTTATCAAGGTGCGGGCTTACCGCATGCTTATTTACGCGGACAGAATATTGAACTGATGGCGGCATCCGATAACGTAATTCGCGGCGGGTTAACGCCGAAATTCGTCGATATCCCTGCACTGCTGAATACCATTGAATATCGGGAAGTCGTGCCGAAAATTATTCCGGCCTATCAGGGTGAAGAAGCACTGTATTTATACCCGACCCCTGAAGCAAAAGACTTCGCCATGCAGCGCCTCTCTTTCAACCCTTTTGATGAGGAAGCGTTTATCACGACCAGTGCCTCTATTTTATTGGTGATGGCGGGCAGCCTTTATATTGATTTAGGGGAAGATTCCATTCATCTGTCTCAAGGCGAAGCCGTGTTTATTTCCGCCGATACCCAAGTCGATACCATTGGTGAAAGCGACGGCTATGCGGTGATCGCCACATTACCGTAAGCCGACAAGCGGTCTGTTTCAGGCAAAATTTTGCAAATTTTTGATGAAAACAGACCGCTTGTTGTAACTTTTCTTGACGATTTCAGGTGAAATCGGTACTATTCGCCCGTTTTTTTCACTTGAGGATACACATTTTGGACAACCACAGTCGATACTTACCCGTTTTATAACCTACCTCGTCCAAAATCCTTTGCCGACGAGTGTCGGTAATTTCCAGTCAGTATCTTATGTTCCTTTTTGTTCATCGCCTCATACCATTTTGTAGGAGTATGAAATGATCAGAGCTTTTTCGTTAGACAACGACGATCGCCTAATCAGTGTAGATGAAACCGTTCAAGACCAATTAAATCAGGCAATTTGGATCGATCTGATCGACCCGACCGATGAAGAGCGTACCGTTTTGGAACATCGTCTCGACCAAACCCTTGCCGAAGAACACGAGTTAGAAGATTTAGAGGCTTCCGCCCGTTTTTTTGAAGATGAAGACGGCTTACACCTCCACTCGTTTTTTTATTGTTTAGACGATGAAGATTATGCCGATATTGCCACCGTTGGTTTTACCATTCGTGACGGGCGTTTATTTACCCTACGTGAACGGGATCTGCCTGCGTTTCGTTTATATCGTATGCGTTCGCGTCGAGCCAAATTACTGGATGCCAACGCTTATGAACTACTGTTGGATCTGTTTGAAACCAAAATCGAGCAGCTTGCCGATGTAATTGAAACCATCTATGCAGATTTGGAGCAGTTAAGCCGAGTGATTTTAAGAGGACAGGAGCAAGAGAATCAAGGCGAAAACAATCACTTTAAAGAAGCGCTGTCGGACTTAACCGAATTGGAAGACGCCAGCTCAAAAGTCCGTTTATGTTTGATGGATACGCAACGTGCGCTCAGTTTCTTGCTGCGCAAAACACGTTTGCCAAATAACCAGTTGGAACAAGCCCGTGATATTATGCGCGACATCGAATCGCTTCAGCCGCATAATGAATCGCTGTTCCAAAAGGTGAATTTCTTAATGCAAGCGGCAATGGGTTTTATCAATATTGAACAGAACCGAATTATGAAATTCTTCTCATTGGTGTCCGTTATGTTCCTGCCTGCGACTTTAGTGGCATCGACCTACGGAATGAACTTTGAATTTATGCCTGAATTAGGCTTTAAATACGGCTACCCGATGGCAATAGGTCTAATGATCTGTGCCGCCGCAATGCCTTATTTTTACTTTAAACGCAAAGGGTGGTTGTAAGATTCCCTCCGCTGGCGGACGTTTTCAACCACAACTCTGATGGCGCACGTTTTTAACGTGTGCCGAAATCATCGGCTCTTCAGTCACGGCACTCGTTTGTAAACGAGCGCCATCCAGTGATATTTGTGGTGACATTATTTTCTGTTAATCAAACAACCTATCTAATTTTTCAATCAATACTTGGCTAGGCTTATCAAAAAAGACACCGCTATTTTCTTCGCCGTTCATACCTCGTAAAAAGAGATAAGCGACACCGCCGAAGTCTCGTGCATAATCGTAATTTTCCGCTAAACGGGAGCGTAAATAACGGTGTAGCGCCAAGGTATAGAGCAGATATTGTAAATCATAGCGGTATTGCCCCATGGCTTGTTCAATTTTTTCTAAGCGGTAATCTTGCGGCAAGTAGCCTAAGAAATTCGATTTATAATCAAGCAGATAGAATTTCCCCTCATGTTGTACGATTAAATCAATAAAACCACGCACAAAGCCTTCTAATTGAGGAAGCTGTAAGTCAGGGAGTGGGGCGGCGAGTCTGCTTTCTTCTTTTAACAGTTGGTTCAGCTGTGATAAGGCTTGTTCATTGCCTAGGCGTAAATAAAACTGCCATTCGCTAAGGCGCTGTTTGGGCTGAATTTGTGCTAAACAGAAAGCAGGCTTTCCAAACGGAGTGTGGATAATCTGTTCAAACCATTGTTGAAGCGGTTCAAGCCATGCTTCGCCAAGCCCTAGTTCGTCACACAATAACCTTAGGCGATCAAGCGACAGCGGTTGGCTGAAATCCCACTGTTCGAAAAATTGGTGCAAACGGTTCCCCACCCTTGTGCTGTGTGGAAATCGGTAAGGGCTGTATGTGTCTGCAATTGCAGAAATTTCTTCAAATTCAACCGCTTGTGTGAGGTAGCGGTCATCGTCTTGCGCTTCATCTTGAGTCACAAGCGGTGCAAAATCGGCAAAAGATTGCAAACGTTTATGTTGTGCTTGTAAGGCGGTAAAACTGGTGATCTGCCCCCGTAGCTGAATCCGCCCTGTGAATCGGCGGGCGGATATTTCAGTAGGTTCGGCTTGTTTGGTTTGCCAGCTGTCAGGTTGAACGGGGTCGTTGTAAATGGCAGTGGTGAACTGTTTTTGCGCTAAATATTCTGCGGTTGTCAGTGCGGGCGCTTCTCCGCCAAGCCCGATACTGCCGTTGGTGAGCAGGTAACTCATCGCATTCCAGCCTTTATCGAATTGAGCGGGTAAAATCAGGTTAAGCTGATATTTGGCACGGGTTATCGCAACATATAATAAACGTAAGTCTTCGGCAAATTCCGCTTGGGTTAGGCGTTGCTTGACCTCATCGGACATGGTGCCGAAATTCCAGCGCAGCTGTTGCTGTTCGTCATGGTAAGTTGTGATCCCTTTGGCGGATATGCTTTGGCTGTTTTTACCGACAAACGGTAGCCATACTAGCGGGTATTCCAAGCCTTTTGAGCCGTGAATCGTGACGATTTTAACCAAATTTTCTTCACTCTCAAGCCGCTGCTTCTGTTCGTCGGATTGCCCGTTCGGATGGGCGATTTGTTGCTGAAACCAGCGTAACAGCGCCGTCTCGTTTTCTAAATTCGGCATGGCTTCTTGCAACAGTTCGGCTAAATGAAGCAGGTCGGTAATACGGCGTTCGGCGTTTTCGGCGCTGTTAATCCGTTGAATAATCCCTTGTTGAACAAAGATTTGGTGTAACATCGGCAAAATGCCTTGGTGTTGCCAAATGCTTTGATAATGTACAAAGCGTTCTACCCAACCGTCCCAATGCTGTTCGTCTTGTTTGAGGTGCAAAATTTCTTGCGCAGTCAGCCCCCACAGTTGTGTCCCTAATGCGGAAAGTAGTGATCCGCTGTGATACGGTGTTAAGCAGGCTTGTAGGATAAATTGGAGATCTTGGGCTTCCTGCGTTTCAAATACGCTGTTGCGTTCGGAATAGAACACCGATGGAATAGCGCGTGCCAGTAGCGCTTGGCGCATTAAGCCGGCTTGGGTGTGGCTACGAACTAACACGGTGATGTCTTGTGCCGCAAGCGGTCGGTTTTCGCCGTTTTTTTGCAAAAAGAAGCTGCCTTGTTCCGCTTGTTTCAGTTGTTGCTGAATTTGGAAGGCGCACAGCTCAGCTGCTTGTTGTTCTTGAAAGGTATCTAACAGATAACAGCGAATCATCTCTTGCCCGCACAGCTGTTCTTCGCTTGGGTTGGATTCGACCGCTTGAAAGTCGATCCCTTGATATAAAAACGGCTTGGCTTGGCTGTCCGAGCCGAAGCCAAACAGGCGATTGGTACCTTCCACCAACGCAGGCAGCGAACGCCAGTTACGGTTGAGGGTGGTTTTGTCCGCTACGTGTTCGGCGGCTTGCAGATAGGTGAAAATATCGGCGCCACGGAATTTGTAGATCGACTGTTTCGGGTCACCGATCATAATAAAGCCTTGATGAGATTGCCGATCGATAAAAATACGATGGAAAATTTCGTATTGTTGTTGGTTCGTGTCCTGAAATTCGTCGATCATCGCAAAAGGATAGAGCGCACGAATTTGTGCCGCCAGTGCGTCTCCCTGCGCTGCAAATAGCGCTTGGTGTAAAAAACTCAGCATATCGCCGAAGCTTTTCTCTTTATGTGTCAGTTTATGTTGCTCTAATTTTTGTCGTAGTCGGGTTAAAAACTGAAATTGCAACATAGGCAAGGCTTTAGCCGCAAATTGTTGGCGGTAAGCGCTGAGAATTTGCTGATTTTTTGCAAAATATTCATGGCTGAGCGGTACAGCGCCTTCTTCGGCTTTGCTGTTTAAGGCTTCTTGGCAGAAGCGCTCAAACACCTCAGGAATATCCCCACCCGTTTGTGTTGCCCATTGATCTAACTCCGCCCACCAATTTTCCAACCAGCGTAATTGGTAAGAACGGCGGTTGAGGGCTTTTTTCTCACCTTTTTTGTAGGTTTTGTTCAGTTCGGCGATAATAAGCTGTTTTATTGTGTCGCTTACCGTTTTCCAGTGGTTTTGGGCTTCGGATAAGAATTGTTGGTAACGGGCTAACCATTCGTTCGGGTCTTGGTTAATCCATTGCTGTTCAGGCAAGAGGGGCGGTAACTTTCCGTATAAATAGGGTTCGGCCGCTTTTAACGCTTCGCTCGGATTTTTTAATTTTTCCGCCACCAAGCGACTATTGGCTAAATTCATCGGGTAGAACAGCGTTCGCCATGTCTCTTCACTTAAACGGTTTAACAGCTCCTGCTCATCTGCTTGTAAATCGAGATCAAAACGTACTCCCGAATGGAAGGCGAACTGAAACAGCATTTTTTGGCAGAAACTGTCAATGGTGAAAATGGCGGCTAAATCCATCTCTCGTTCGGCAATTGTGAGGCGTAAAATCGCCTCGGGGAGCTTGGCTTGAACCTGTAGGTAGAGAGCAAGAAGAAAAGGATCATCTTCAAAGGCTTGCTGAGCAGCTTTAGATTCCGGCTGCTGAAACCACCGGGCGACATTGCCGAGTTTGGTGCGGATACGATCTCTTAGCTCTTGAGTGGCGGCTTTGGTAAAAGTGACGACCAAAATTTGTTCTACCGATAACGGCTTACAGCCTACACCGAGCAGTAAACGTAGGTAAAGATTTGCCATGGTATAAGTTTTGCCCGTACCGGCGGAGGCTTCAATCAAGCCGGATTGGTTTAACGGAAGTGAAATCGCATCAAGAGTTTTCATTTTGTGTGGTAATGAGTGGAAAATGACAGGATTTTATCATTCAAAAGAGAAGCGGTCAGTGAATCCTATCGAAAAAAAGTGAGGCTCTTAGAGAAACCTCACTTTATGTTATGTTTGCAAATTTTTTCTAAAATTAGAGCGCTTGTTATTCAACACGTTCGCCGTGAACCGCGATATCCAAACCTTCACGTTCTTCATCACGTTCAACACGTAAGCCTTTGCATAGTTTTTCAACGCATTTGAGAATAATAAAGCTCATGACGCCGCTATAAACAACGGTAATGGCTGCATCTTTCAGTTGGATGAGTAGTTGTGAACCAATCGTTGCTTCACCGCCGAACACGGTGTTGTTAAAGACCACGCCGGTGAGTAATGCGCCGACAATGCCGCCAAAACCGTGGATACCAAAGGCATCTAAAGAGTCATCATAACCGAATTTATGTTTTAATTTGGCAACGGCGATATAGCAGGCAATTGCGGTGACAATGCCGATAATTAATGCACCTTGCGGGTCGACGAATCCTGCGGCGGGCGTAATACCGACTAAGCCCGCAACGGCGCCTGAGGCTAAACCGAGCGTTGACGGGCGGTGCCCTGCCACTTTTTCACAGGCTAACCAAGTTAAAGCGCCTACGGCGGCGGCAATTTGGGTGACTGCCATCGCCATACCTGCCGAAGCGTTTGCGGCTACGGCAGAGCCTGCGTTGAAGCCGAACCAGCCGACCCATAACATCGCAGCGCCCGTTAAAGTTAATGCCATGTTGTGCGGCGGCATCGCTTCTTTGCCGTGTCCGACACGCTTACCGATAACAATCGCTGCGACTAAGCCTGCAATACCTGCGTTGATGTGGACTACGGTTCCGCCGGCATAGTCAAATACACCGCCTTGGCTCATAAAGCCGCCGCCCCATACCCAGTGGCATGTCGGGACATAAACCAGTAAGAACCATAAGCCGGAGAACCACATCATCGCAGAATATTTCATTCTCTCAGCAAATGAACCTGAGATAATCGCCACAGAGATAATGGCAAAGGTCATTTGGAAGAACATAAACACGGCTTCCGGCACACTGGCGGCGTTGGGGGCAATGGTTGCCATTTCTTGGGCGACATCTACGCCTAGTCCGGAGAGGAAAAAGCGTTCAACACCGCCGATAAACGCATTGCCGGGCGTAAAAGCCAGCGAGTATCCTGCGATAATCCATAAGACGCTAATCAGCGCGGCGACAGAAAAGCTGTACATCATAGTCGATAGTACGTTTTTCTTACGCGCCATGCCGCCGTAAAAGAGAGCCAATCCCGGAATAGTCATAAATAGGACGAGGATTGCGGAGGTCATCACCCAAGCGGTGTCTCCCTGATTGATTTCGGAAAACGGTTTCCACCAATCTAATGTTTCAGCCATGGTAAGCGGGCTTGCCAGTAGCAAGCTTAAAAGTAGTGTTGTTTTTTTCATGATACGCTCCTTGTTTATACTGCTTCATCATCGGTTTCGCCGGTGCGAATTCGGATGACCTTTTCAATTGGACTGATAAAAATTTTGCCGTCGCCCACTTTGCCTGAGTTTGCGGTACGTAAAATGGTTTGCACCACTTCATCTACACTTTCATCGGAAACGACGATTTCCAGTTTGATTTTAGGCAGAAAATCAATCGCATATTCTGCGCCGCGATAACTTTCGGTATGACCTTTTTGACGCCCGAAGCCTTTAACTTCGGTTACTGTCATGCCCTGAATACCAATATCCGATAATGCCTCTCTCACATCGTCTAGTTTGAACGGTTTTATCATTGCTGTTATTTGTTTCATTGTGAACTCCTGTATATTTTGAATTGCACGTAATTTGGCGTGCAAAGCGAAAGTATCGGATTCAAAATCAGCGTGCAACTAAAAATATTAAATTTCTAAACAAAATCTATATTTGTTATATTTTATTTAAATTTTTATCTTTTTTATTAAATTAAATCTAATTTTTGTGGTTTTTTAGATGGGGTTTATATGATAAGAAATAAAATTCCCCTTTACGATCCGCAAAGAGGAATAGGGATTTGCAAAATTTTGGTAAAAACCGATCGCTTGTTGCCGTCAATCTAAGCGGCGAGTCGTGCTTCGATTAAGCCGACTAATGCGTGAATATGATCCGGGTTTGCATTGAGTGCGGGAATATAACGATAACTTTCACCGCCTGCGTGTTCAAAGTTTTCACGATTTTCTTGTGCAATTTCTTCAATGGTTTCAAGGCAATCGGCGGAAAAACCCGGGCAGATTACGGCGACTTTTTTGATATGATTTGTCGGGAAGCGGGATAATGTTTCATCCGTATAAGGCTTGAGCCATTCTTCCTTTCCGAAACGGGATTGAAAAGAAACGTGCCACTGTTTTTCCGTGAGATCGAGTTGCTCTGCTACCAAATGTGCGGTTTTATGGCAATGTTGTGCATAAAAATCCCCCTCTTTTTCATAGCGTGCGGGAATACCGTGAAAAGAAAAAAGTAATACTTCATCCTTTTCCAGCTGTATGGTGTTTGCCAATGCTTTGATATATAAAGGGTCATTATGATAGTTATGGATAAACTCAAACGGAACGACTCTCTTTTGTTGTGCAAGCCCGCGGGCAAAGGCATCAAACACAGAGGCGGTTGTGGTAGAACTGTATTGCGGATAAAGAGGAAGTACAATAATTTTTTCTACGTCATGTTTAATCAGTCGATCCACCGCACTCTCAATACTGGGGTGACCGTAGCTCATACCGAGTTCGACGAGGACGTTTTTCCCTTGGGCGTTAAAATAATCCTGTACGGCTTTTTGCTGTTGGCGAGAGGTGACCAGTAACGGTGATCCCTCGGCTGTCCAAATGCTTTTATAAGCTTCGGCAACTCTGGGCGCTCTTTGGGGTAATACCATAAAATTCAGAATAAATTGCCATTTCCATTTGGGTAGATCGATCACGCGCGGGTCGCTTAGAAACTGTTTCAGATAGCGTTTGACGGCGGGCGTAGTCGGTGCGTCCGGCGTGCCTAAGTTGGCGAGTAAAACGCCTATTTTTTGTCGTTGCATAATGTTTTCCATCAGAATTTGTTTTAGGCGTTAGTGTAGCAAGGGAAGGAAAGCGAGTAAAAGTGATCTTCCCATCATTTGTTATTTTATTTGTTCGGGAGCATAACAAGCGCTCGATTCGGACGAAATTTTTGCAGCGCTAAATCGGCTTGACATTCAATGGCGGAAAGCATAGAATCTGCCGTCCTTTCGTGTATGAAAGGCTTTTTTATTGTTTTTTATTTTAACTGGAGCTTTATTAATGGCAACTATCAACCAGCTAGTACGCAAACCGCGTGTGAAAAAGGTTGTAAAAAGCAACGTTCCTGCATTAGAGGCTTGCCCGCAGAAACGTGGTGTGTGTACTCGTGTATACACTACAACTCCTAAAAAACCAAACTCAGCGTTACGTAAAGTATGTCGTATCCGCTTAACAAACGGTTTTGAAGTAACTTCTTATATCGGTGGTGAAGGTCATAACCTTCAAGAACACAGTGTTGTATTAATCCGTGGCGGTCGTGTTAAAGACTTACCGGGTGTGCGTTATCACACTGTACGTGGTGCACTTGACTGTGCAGGCGTTAAAGACCGTAAACAAGGTCGTTCTAAATACGGCGTTAAACGTCCTAAGTCTTAATGGATCTCCGTTAAGTAAGGCCAAACGTCTAAATTAATATTTAAACCATAAACTCCAGTCAAAGGCGCTTTGTCGCAAAAGATGAGTTTTGGATATCCTGAAGATTTATAATACGGAGAAATTGCAATGCCACGTCGTCGTAGTATTGAACCACGCAAAATTCTTCCAGATCCGAAGTTCGGTTCAGAATTACTTGCAAAATTCATCAACGTTTTAATGGTTGATGGTAAAAAATCTATCGCAGAGTCAATCGTTTACGGTGCGTTAGATACATTAGCTCAACGCTCAGGCAAAGATGCGTTGGAAGCATTCGAAATCGCACTTGAAAACGTGCGTCCAACTGTTGAGGTTAAATCCCGTCGTGTTGGTGGCTCTACTTACCAAGTACCGGTAGAAGTTCGTCCAACCCGTCGTAACGCATTAGCAATGCGTTGGATCGTTGAAGCAGCACGTAAACGTGGTGACAAATCAATGGCAATGCGTTTAGCTAACGAACTTTCAGATGCTGCAGATAACAAAGGCTCAGCAGTGAAAAAACGTGAAGACGTTCACCGTATGGCTGAAGCTAACAAAGCGTTTGCTCACTATCGTTGGTAATAAGCTTTTGATTTTGGTAGGCTTCATCTCAAAATTTGTGATGAAGCCTATTACGTATAATTTACATTAGAATCCAAACAAGGTAATAATAATGGCTCGTACAACTCCCATTGAGCGCTACCGCAATATCGGTATCAGTGCTCACATCGACGCAGGTAAAACAACTACCTCAGAGCGAATCCTTTTCTATACAGGTGTAAGTCACAAATTAGGTGAAGTACACGATGGTGCAGCGACGATGGACTGGATGGAACAAGAACAAGAGCGTGGTATCACAATCACCTCAGCTGCAACCACAGCATTCTGGTCCGGTATGTCTAAGCAATATCCACAACACCGTATCAACGTTATCGATACTCCGGGACACGTTGACTTTACTATCGAAGTAGAACGTTCAATGCGTGTTCTTGACGGTGCGGTAATGGTTTACTGTGCGGTTGGTGGTGTTCAACCACAATCTGAAACCGTATGGCGTCAAGCTAACAAATATCAAGTACCACGTATTGCGTTCGTAAACAAAATGGACCGTACGGGTGCAAACTTCCTACGTGTTGTTGATCAAATCAAAACCCGTTTAGGCGGTAACTCAGTTGCATTACAACTTCCAATTGGTGCTGAAGACAGTTTCAAAGGTGTTGTTGATTTAATCAAAATGAAAGCGATCAACTGGAACGAAGCTGACCAAGGTATGACTTTCACTTATGAAGATGTGCCGGCAGATATGTTAGACGCTTGCCAAGAACGTCGTGAAATGTTAGTGGAAGCAGCAGCTGAAGCATCAGAAGAGTTAATGGAAAAATTCTTCTCAGGTGAAGAATTAACTGAAGAGGAGATCAAAACCGCATTACGTCAACGCGTATTGGCAGGTGAAGTAATCCCGGTTTGCTGTGGTTCTGCATTCAAAAACAAAGGCGTTCAAGCCATGCTTGATGCGGTAATCGACTACTTACCGGCACCGACGGATATTCCGGCAATCAAAGGTATCAACGAAGATGAAACTGAAGGCGAACGTCACCCAAGTGATGATGAACCGTTCTCTTCATTAGCATTCAAAATTGCAACTGACCCGTTCGTAGGTAACTTAACCTTCTTCCGTGTGTACTCAGGCGTAGTTAATTCAGGCGATACCGTTTACAACTCTGTAAAACAAAAACGTGAACGTTTAGGTCGTATCGTTCAGATGCACGCTAACAAACGTGACGAAATCAAAGAAGTTCGTGCAGGTGACATCGCAGCGGCAATCGGCTTAAAAGATGTCGGTACGGGTGATACATTATGTGCAATCGAAGCGCCAATC
>JBGXMX010000114.1:0-5246 GCA_041809245.1 Glaesserella sp. | reverse complement strand
TCTTCGGTAAAGACAAATTCTGAACGTCCTTCCACTTGTGGTAAGTAGCCCCAAATTTCATCGGCGGTGAAGGATAAAATCGGAGCCATCCAACGTACTAATGCTTCTGAGATATGCCACAGCGCAGTTTGGCAACTACGGCGTGCAAGGCTGTCTGCTTTGGTGGTGTATTGACGGTCTTTGATAATATCTAAATAGAACGAGCCCATTTCGATTGAACAGAAACGCATTAAACGCTGAACAACGGTGTGGAATTGATAATTATCATAGGCTTCTTTAATGTCGTTTTGTGCATCTAACGCACAGCTTACCGCCCAACGATCTAAGGCGATCATCTCTTCAGGTTTAACGAGATCACGTTTTGGATCGAAGCCGTTTAAGTTCGCTAATAGGAAACGTGCGGTATTACGGATACGGCGATAAGTGTCGCCAGCACTGTTTAAAATGTTGTGCGAAACGGCAATTTCACCCGTGTAGTCCGTAGAAGCAACCCATAAACGTAAAATATCCGCACCATTTTTATTCCAAACTTCACTTGGCACAATTACATTACCGAGTGATTTTGACATTTTGCGACCTTTTTCATCTACGGTGAAACCATGTGTAAGCACTTGATTATAAGGTGCTTTATTATCGGTCGCCGTAGAAAGCATCAATGACGACATAAACCAACCACGGTGTTGGTCTGAGCCTTCAAGGTACATATCTGCGGAATTACCGTTAAATTCAGGGCGTTGTTGCACCACAGACGCATAGGTTGATCCTGAGTCGAACCATACATCAAGCGTATCAGGCACTTTACGATAAATTTTTGCATCTTCTTCGCCTAACACGTCTTTCGGATCTAAATCCCACCACGCTTGAATGCCTGCTTGCTCAACACGTCTTGCCACTTCTTCAAGAATTTCTAAAGTGCGTGGGTGTAGCTGTTCTGTTTCGTTATGCACAAACATTGTCATCGGCACGCCCCAAGTACGCTGACGAGAGATACACCAGTCAGGGCGGTTTGCCACCATTGTATCAATACGTGCTTCACCCCAGCTTGGGATCCAACGTACACGTTTAATTTCGCCTAATGCTTGTTTGCGTAAACCTTGCGTTTCCATACCGATAAACCATTGCGGTGTCGCACGGAAAATAATTGGGGTTTTATGACGCCAGCAGTGTGGATAGCTGTGCTTGATACGCTCTAATTTGAGCAACGCCCCCGTTTCTTTCAGTTTTTCAAGGACTAAATCATTACTTTCAAACACGCCTTTGCCAGCAAAGAATGGTGTAGTTGAAACGAATTTACCATCGTTTGCCACCAAACAAGCCATTTCTAATTTATATTTTTGACCTACAATATAGTCGTCTAAACCGTGATCCGGGGCGGTGTGAACTAAACCTGTACCGCCATCAGTGGTAACGTGATCGCCTAAGATGAATGGCACGCTAAAATCGTAGAATGGGTGATTGAAACGCATTAACTCTAAGTCACTACCTTTCGCTGAACCTAGCACTTCCACTTGCTCAACGCCCGTTGCTTTTTGTACCGACTCTACTAATTCTGCTGCAAGAATAATACGCTCATCGCCAAATTGTACGAGTTGATATTCTAATTCTGCATTTAACGCAATCGCACGGTTTGACGGCAACGTCCAAGGGGTTGTTGTCCAAATCACCGCAGAAATCTGACCGCTTCCTTTACCCCGAGCATTAAATTTCGCTTCCACTGCAACAGGATCTACCGCTGAAAAACGCACATAGATTGACGGAGAGACTTTATCTTCATATTCCACTTCTGCTTCAGCAAGGGAAGAACCACAGTCTAAACACCAGTGAACCGGTTTTGAGCCTTTGTATAAATGCCCGTTAGCAATTACTTTACCTAATGTACGGATAATGTTCGCTTCAGTATTGAAGTTCATGGTCAGATATGGATTATCCCAGTCACCCAAAACCCCCATACGGATAAAGTCCGCTTTTTGCCCTTCGACTTGCTCTTTCGCATAATCACGACACGCTTGACGGAACTCTGCCGCTGAAATTTTTTCATTTGGTTTACCCACCAAACCTTCTACTTTCAACTCAATCGGCAAACCGTGACAGTCCCAACCCGGAATATACGGCGAATCGTAACCTAACGACGTTTTTGATTTAATAATCATATCTTTTAAAATTTTATTAACGGCGTGACCAAGGTGTAACGAACCATTTGCATAGGGAGGACCATCGTGCAAAATAAAGGATTTTTTCCCTTTTGATGCTTGACGAATTTTTTGATACAAATTCTTATCGTACCAATTTTTTAACATCGCAGGTTCACGCTTAGCGAGATCCCCACGCATCGGAAAGCCTGTTTCAGGCAGATTTAATGTGTTTTTGTAATCAGTCATCTTATTGTTCCAATTAATAAAATTAAAAGTCTTTATGAAAAATAAACAAGCGGTGAGATTTACCGATTATTTTGCAAAATAGATCGCACTATTTGGTTCACTTCTTGGTTATCTTTTATTTGATAAAGGTAAATATTTTTATCCTGTTTTAACTGTTCAAGGCATTGTTGATAATTTATTGCCATTCGTTCAATCACTTCTCGTTCGACAATTCGAGGGAGAGTGCCTTCTATATTACGTTTATCCTCAAACCGTTGTCTATTACGCATAATACTTAATTCTGTATTTGAAGGTAATGCAAGAATATGGATTTGATAATTCTGCTCTTTCAGTTCTGATAATAATTCAGTTGCAGTATCAACATTATTAAAGGTTGTTTCATATATTATATTCAACCTATTTTCAGTCGCTTTTTTTAATAAACTTTTTGCTACTCGATGAGCAAAGTTACCGGTCTTTTTATGAGCGTTATCTCTACCATATTTTTCAATGTATTGACTTATTTTAGGATGAATACGTCTATAATCATCCGCTTGGATAGGGAAATAATTTAACTCAAAATCATCATATAACAATTTAATACAAGTCGATTTTCCACTATCGCTCACGCCTGCAACAATAATGGCTTTTGGTAAATCTATTGAGGTTAAACCTTGAACAAAAATTCTATCATCAAAGAGTGCTTGAATTTGTTCTTCTGTTGGTTTGACTTCTCTCACCATAATCAATGTTCCAAACGCAATTTTTGATATTTATCTTGCAAATCCAATACCTGTTCAACGACAGGGATAACATCCATATAATGTTCAGGAATTAAACTAAAATACTCTAGTTCTAAATGGTGTAATTGAATGCGATCACTTTTTCCCATTTCGGTTTGTAATGCGCCTGTCATTAGCATATCCGCAAAAGTGTCCGCACAAATTTCGTGGAAAACATCACTAAACGGTACATAATCTTGCTGTAAACTGGCTAAAATTTGGGCTTTTCTTTCTTCCGTTAATTTCATTTTATACCTCTTGAAAGAATAATTTCACCACTTGTACATCTTTTTCAATTTGCTGTTTTAATTCATCAAAACTTGCAAATTTAATTTCCGAACGAACTTTCTTTAAAAAACTTACTTCAATCGCTTGCCCATAAATAGATTTGTCAAAATCAAATAAATGTACTTCTAATAACGGTTTTGTTCCGTTTATCGTCGGGCGGTTGCCGACATTGGCAATACCGTGAAATATACCGAATGATGTTTTTACATTAACCGCATAAACACCTTGAATCGGCGTGACTAAGCGATTTAACATCATATTCGCCGTTGGAAATCCAATGGTTCTTCCCAATTTGTTTCCATGAGCCACTCGCCCCCGAACGGTGTAAGGTTTTCCTAACAACTGTTCTGCATACGCCAAATCGTCATGATGTAATGCTTCACGGATAAGAGAACTGCTGATTCTCGCTTTTCCCAAACAATGACTATGGGAATTTTCGACTTCAAAACCAAACTGTTTACCGGCATTTTGCAAACTTTCGAAGTTTCCCGACCGCTTGTAGCCGAATTGGAAATCATCGCCAACGCTTAAATATTTTACCTTGAGTTTATTTACCAACAGTTCTTGTATAAACTCGCTCGGCTGTAATTGCGAAAAAGTACGGTCAAAACGAATGCAAAGTAAGTAATCTATCCCGATGCTTTCCAAAGCGCACATTTTGTCGCGTAAACGCATTAAACGAGCCGGAGCGGTCACATTTGCTGATTTTTTTGCAAAAAACTCTCTCGGTTGAGGCTCAAAAATCATCACCACGGACGGTAAATTTAACGCTTTTGCCTTCTCTTGCAAGCGTTGTAAAATTTGCCGATGTCCTAAATGAACACCGTCAAAATTACCGATAGTTAGCACGCACCCGTCTGAAAAATCAAAATGATGTGCGAAGTTATGAATGCCTCGAATTAATTGCATGAGATAAAAAACTCGGTTTTTCAAACAAAAAATTATGCCCGATTATACGGGGAACAGCGAAAAATGAAAAGAAAGATGGGAAATTATTCACAATAAGACGGATAAAACAAAAGCAGTAGTAGGCAGTAAATGCCTACTATGTGCAAAATTTTACCAAGAAAAGAGCGCTTGTCAGTCGGATAAGGCTTGCTCTGCTTTAACGGTTAAATTTTCAGCCCCTGCCGCTCTCATCACAATATTATCTTCCGTCCGAATACCGCCGTAGCGTTTAAATTCTTCGATTTTCTGCCAGTTAAAGAAGCGTGCAAGCGGGTGGTTTTTCCATTGATTTAGCAACATCTCAATAAAATAGAACCCCGGTTCAATGGTAAGCACCATACCTTCGGCTAAATCACGAGTGCAACGCAGACTTGGGTAAATCTCAGGCGGTGCTTTGCGTGTGCCACGGTGATTTTGTTGGAAGCCTGCAACATCGTGGACTTGCAAACCAAGCTGATGTCCTAAGCCGTGTGGGAAGAAGGTACGACTAATACCCTCTTCAAAAATTTGATCGGCAGGTAATTTCACAAACTCAAACTGGTGAAGCATTTGCGAGATCCAACGGTGCATTTGGGTATGGTAACTCAGATAGTTCATCCCGACTTGCATATCGGCAATCGTATCCAGTTTAAACTGTTCCATTTGAGCAATCATTGCTGCAAATTCACTTTGTGGATCAAAGGCATAGGTTCGGGTGAGATCAGAGGCATAACCAAGATGGCTTGTGCCAGCATCAAGTAAAAAACTGTGGCGTTCGCAAGGCGGCGTGAAATCCAATTTTGTGTAATGTAAAATCGCACTATGCTGATTGATCGCAACGATATTGCCGTAAGGCACATTATTATCCGTTTGCTTGGTCGCTTGAAGATAG
>JBGXMX010000113.1:0-3783 GCA_041809245.1 Glaesserella sp. | reverse complement strand
CAATAGACGCAGAAGCCAATGCGGTTTCATCAAAATCATCAAACCATTTTTCCAGCTTATCACCCAGAGCCTCTTCAATTAAACGACGAGCCAGTTTTCCATCGAAGGCTTCAACGGAGTCTTGTAGCAACGCAAGCTGATCTGCTAATTCAGGTTCAAACAGATCTCGACGAGTAGAAAGCATCTGCCCCAGCTTAATCCACACAGGTCCAAGCTCTTGCAAGGCAAGGCGTAAACGCACGCCAAAAGGCTCGTTCGGGTATTGATTTTTTACCCAAAACAAGGATTTCCGCCCACAACGAATCCCTCGTGTTAGCGGAATATCCGGAATCACCTCATCAATACCATAGCGGAGAAAGGTGTGAATAATGTGATAAAGACGACGCAGGTTTTTGATGTTCATTTATTTCCTTTTTTCCCCTACTTATTCCCTTTCCTCGTTTACGGGGGAAGGGAATTAAACGGAGGAAGGGAGTAAGTTCTTCTAATTTAATCCCGATTTTACAAATTTTTTGCAAAATCTCACCGCTTGTAGGCAGCTTACCAGCTTTCGCTACGAATTAAATCTATCTGGCAGTTGCCGGTTTTACATTCGCGCAGGCGGTCGCGTAGGTATTCGGTGCGGCTGCGATTGACTTCGTAATTACAGTCCACTTTGATGGTTCCCTCATGGTCGGAACACTGATTATCACGGTATTCAATCCAGTTACGCTGTATGAGTGTGAGAGCTTTTGATGTATCGCCTTTTAAGTGCGTTTTCAGCTCTTTATAGACTTGGTTAAGCTCCTTATCGGACTCTATAAATAGTTTTGCACTACAGTAAGTACGGTCGTAAGCAGTGGTGAATTTTTCACAGGCGTCTGTAGCAGCAAATGCAGTATTTGCAGTGAAAAGAAGTGATAAAACAAGTAACAATTTTTTCATATTTTTATCCTCATGGGTGAACATACTATTTAGTATAATAAGATTAAGAGGCTTCTTAGGAAGTCTCTTTTTGATTAATCACTTTTGCAAATTTTTGCTCAAACCGTACCGCTTGTTGTTCCAACTCTTTTACCTGATCGCAAAAATCGACCAGTTGCAAACGGTGAACAAGCACAGGGCGTTCGGTAGTCAGATTATCGACAAGGTGCTGACTGTCTTGTACAAACTGATTTCTCACCTTGGTAAAAATACCTTTGGCGAAATCCGTTGAAGCCTGAGCAGGCACATCACCGATAAAACGTGAGAGCAATTCCGCAGGATCTTTTTCCAACTCGTCGAGTAATTGTGAAAAATGCTGTAATACTTGAATATCGCCGGTCAAAATCAATGTTTTATTGTTAATCAACTCACTGAGTTTGCTTTTATCCGATAATTGAGGCAGAGCCGTAGCATCAAGGCTTACGCAACAATCGGCGTCCCCTTCATAATTTGCCAGCCAATCGGTACGACTTTCGCTGAAGATGATAAAAAAGGTGATATTCGGTTGATTAAGCTGAATTTGCAGAATTTTCCCTGCCAATTTGCGTAAGATTTGCGTCAGATGAGGAGAACGGGCGAGTAGCCCATTGAATGCAGTTTCAACAAAACCCAGTGTAAATTGAGGTAACATCAGTTGCTGAATGACGTTTTTCATCATTAAAACCTATAGATACCTTCCCGCCATAGCGGGAAGGTGATGGGATTATTTTACAGTGACACGTGCGAACTTACGTTTACCGACTTGGTAAACAAAAGTTCCTTTCTGTGCGTTTTGTTTCACATCATCGACTTTTTCGCCGTCAATTTTCACGCCGCCTTGTTGTGCTGAACGAATCGCTTCTGAGGTTGAAGGCACTAAGCCTGCTTCTTTTAATAGTGTCGCTAAACCGATTTCGCCTTCAAAGGTAAATTCAGGCATTTCGTCCGGCATTGCACCTTTTTGGAAGCGGTTGATAAACTCTTGTTCCGCCGCATCTGCATCCGCTTCAGAATGGAAACGCGCGATAATCTCTTTCGCCAATAAAATTTTCACATCACGTGGGTTTTTACCTGCTTCCACATCTGCTTTTAACTGTGCAATTTCAGTTAATGGGCGGAATGAAAGTAAGTTGTACCAATCCCACATCAGTTCATCTGAAATCGACATAATTTTGCCGAACATTTCGTTGGGTGCTTCGGTAACGCCGATATAGTTACCAAGGGATTTCGACATTTTTTTCTCGCCGTCTAAACCGACAAGAAGCGGTAATGTCATGGCGACCTGTGGTTTCTGCCCTGCCGCTTTTTGTAACTCACGACCGATCAGTAAGTTAAAGGTTTGGTCTGTACCGCCAAGCTCAATATCCGCTTCTAATGCCACAGAGTCGTGACCTTGCAATAACGGGTAGATAAATTCGTGAATAGCGATAGATTGATTATTGTTAAAACGTTTTTTGAAATCATCACGTTCTAACATACGAGCCACCGTGTAGTTTGACGCTAAACGGATCATCCCGACCGTACCCAATTCACCTAACCAATCTGAGTTGAACACGATACGGGTTTTTTGTGGGTCTAAAATTTTATAGATCTGCTCTTTATAAGTTTCAGCGTTGCGTAGTACATCTTCACGCGAAAGCGGCGGGCGGGTGGTGTTTTTACCGGACGGATCGCCTACTGTTGCAGTAAAGTCACCGATTAGGAAAATCACTTCGTGACCAAAATTTTGGAATTGGCGAAGTTTGTTTAACACGACCGTATGCCCTAAGTGAATGTCCGGAGCGGTCGGATCTGCACCGAGTTTTACACGTAACGGACGATTTTCTTTTAATTTCTCAATTAAATCTGCTTCTGAATATACTTCTTCTACGCCACGTTTTAGCTCGGCGAGAACGGTTTCGATTGATTGTGTCATCATGATTCCTTTTTTACTTATAGCGAAAAATGTCGGCTATTATAACGAAGAATAGCCTCAATAGGCGAAAAAAATACTATAGGTTATGTTGTTACAGCCCTGCCAATTGAACTAAATCTTGTTCGGAAAGAATTTTCACCCCTAATTCTTGTGCTTTAGCCAGTTTTGAGCCTGCTTTTTCACCGGCGATGAGATAATCGGTTTTAGCGGAAACGCTGCCGGCAACCTTACAACCCAGCTGTTGTAAAATCGCTTTGGCTTGATCCCGAGTCAGTTGGGTTAACGTGCCGGTTAGTACGACCGTTTTATCTTTCAACGGGTTATCGGCAATTTCTTGTTGCACAATATCTTGCCAATTAACACCTTGGGCGATTAAATCTTCCACCACTTCCACATTGTGCGGTTCTTGCCAAAAGCGCACAATGCGATTGGCGACCACATCACCGACGTCTTGAACCTGTTTTAAACTTTCAAAATCCGCCTGACGAATTGCTGTTAATGTTCCGAAATGGTTGGCTAAATTTTGCGCTGTCGCTTCGCCCACATCACGAATACCTAAGGCAAATAAAAAGCGGGGAAGGGTCGTATTTTTGGCTTTTTCAATGCTTTGTAACGCATTATTAGCAGATTTTTCACCCATACGTTCTAGTCGCATTAATGTGGTGTGATCCAGTTTGAAAAGATCTGCCGGAGTATGAATTAACTCTCGCTCCATCAACTGTTCAATCAACTTTTCCCCCACTCCGTCAATATCCATTGCTTTACGAGAGACAAAATGCTTCAACGCTTCTTTACGCTGTGCGGCGCAGAATAAACCGCCCGTGCAGCGGGCCACCGCTTCGCCTTCAACCCGTATCACCGCAGAATGGCAGACAGGACAAGCGGTCGGAAAATGGATTTTTTTTGCATTTTCAGGGCGACGTTCT
>JBGXMX010000112.1:0-4142 GCA_041809245.1 Glaesserella sp. | reverse complement strand
GGCTGTTTGGCTTATATGGATAACGAAGAGATTTCCATTGACGAATTAATGCAATATATTCCGGGACCCGACTTCCCTACCGCGGCACTAATCAACGGTCGTCGAGGCATTGAAGAAGCCTATAAAACCGGACGCGGGAAAGTTTATGTACGTGCCAAAGCCGGTGTGGAAACCACTGATAAAGGGCGCGAGCAGATTATTGTGACGGAAATTCCGTATCAAGTGAACAAAGCCAAACTGATCGAAAAAATCGCCGAATTAGTTAAAGATAAAAAAATTGAAGGTATCAGTGAATTACGGGACGAATCGGATAAAAATATCCGCATCGTTATTGAAATCAAACGTGATGCCGTCGGCGAAGTGGTATTGAATAACCTGTATGCGCTGACTCAAATGCAGGTGACGTTCGGGATCAATATGGTGGCGTTGGATCACGGTCAACCGAAGTTATTCAACTTAAAACAAATTATCGAGGCTTTCGTCAAACACCGCCGTGAAGTGGTGACGCGTCGCACCGTTTACGAACTGCGCAAAGCGCGCGAACGCGCTCATGTATTGGAAGGTTTGGCGATTGCTCTTGCCAATATCGACCCCGTGATCGAATTAATCCGTCATTCCAAGACGCCGGAAGAAGCACGCATCGGCTTGTTATCCCGCCCTTGGGCGTTAGGCGATGTTGCCTCTATGTTGGAAGCGGCGGGCGTAGATGCCTCCCGTCCCGACGATTTGGGCGAAGAATTCGGCGTGCGTGACGGTCAATATTATTTATCGGATACGCAAGTCAGAGCGATTTTAGAATTACGTTTACATCGTTTAACCGGCTTGGAACACGAGAAAATCGTCGATGAATACAAGCAGATCTTAGTAGAAATCGGCGAATTGTTACATATTTTAAACAGTAGCGAGCGTTTAAAAGAAGTCTTACGCGAAGAATTGGAGCGGGTCAAAAGCGAATTTAATGACGCACGCCGTACTGAAATCACCGCCGCATCGGGTGATATTAATTTGGAAGATTTAATCGCTCAAGAAGATGTGGTTGTAACCCTTTCACACGCCGGATATGTAAAATATCAGCCGTTATCGGATTACGAGGCGCAACGTCGTGGCGGTAAAGGTAAATCGGCAACGAAAATGAAAGAGGATGATTTTATTGAGAAATTATTGGTCGCCAATACTCACGATACCATTCTCTGCTTCTCAAGCCGTGGACGTTTATATCAATTAAAAGTCTATCAATTACCACAGGCAAGTCGTGGTGCAAGAGGAACGCCTATCGTAAATATTCTGCCACTTGTAAAAGAGGAAAATGAACGTATTACTGCAATTCTTCCTGTTCCAAACGGTGAATTCAGTGCTGACAAATTTATCTTTATGGCAACGGCAAGCGGTACAGTGAAAAAAGTGTCTCTCGATGCATTTAGTAACGTCAGATCAAGCGGTCTGATTGCGTTAAAACTTCGCGAGGGTGATGAATTAATCGGTGTAGATATTACCAACGGCGACAGCGAGATTATGTTGTTCTCGGCACAAGGTCGTGTAGTGCGCTTTGCAGAAACCGCAGTGCGTGGCATGGGGCGTGTCGCAACAGGGGTTCGTGGTATTAAATTAGCCACAACCGAAATTTCAGCCGATGATGTAGAAGAAGTTGAAATTGAAACGGTTGAAAACGAAGAAGCAGAAGAAACTTCAAGTGTCAACTTAACAACCGATAAAGTGGTTTCCCTTGTGATTCCGCATACTCAAGGTGAAATCTTAACCGTTACCCAAAACGGCTATGGTAAACGTACGGCGTTAAGTGAATATCCGGTCAAATCCCGTGCAACAAAAGGGGTGGTTTCAATCAAAGTGAATGAACGTAACGGTAAAGTGGTTGCGGCGGTTCAGGTTGAAGAAAATGACCAAATTATGTTAATTACCGATGCCGGCACATTAGTACGTACCCGTGTAAATGAAGTCAGCCTCGTAGGACGTAATACCCAAGGCGTTCGTATTATTCGTACCGCAGAAGACGAACATGTTGTCAGCCTTGAACGAATCTGCGAAATTGAAGACGACGGTATAGAAAATTTATCTGCTGAAGAAGCATAATTTCTTAAGGCTGTGATTCACAGCCTTAATATTTTGTAAGGCAATGCCTTATTTTTATTTGTGTGTTTATTTATAGGAGACTAACAATGAAAAATGTAACCAAACTGAGCTTAACGCTATTATCTGCTGCGGTAATCACAGCTTGCGGCGGTTCCGGCGGGGGCGGAAATAGCAGTACAACGACGCCCATTACAACTTCGCCGACACCAAGCATTATTCAAAGTACTCAAACTAATAATCCCCCTCAAACCTCAACCCAAACGGTTGAAGTTCAAAATACGGGATCTACTGCAAATTCCGACAGATCTGCAAACAATAACGCGGTAGAAAATACCGCTAAAGCGATGACTGAAACAGCTCAACCCAATATTGAGCCAAAAACAAATCCCGCAACGGAGAATGTTCAAATTCCACCTAAAACTGAAGTTGTTGAATTAGATCCTAAATCAGATAAAGCTATATTTGAAAAAATAGGAAATACAGGAGGAGTTTGGGACAGTTCAAATTGGGTTAAACTCAACTTATCCGGCAGTGAAATTGAGCTGGCTCCTATTGATGGAGTCACTTCTCGTCCTGAAAATCAAACTATTCATACTCTCAGAAATAGTGATGGGGAACTACTCGGTTATTACGGCTATGCCACAGTAAGTAAGATAACGCCAGACCAGTATAGACCGGATGAAAATAATGCGGAATATCGACATTTAGCATTAAAAGCAGTTGATGATTCACAAATGATTCAACCGAGCGTTGACATGCAGTATTTAGGCAAAATGTACTATGCATTGAATCAGGTTCAGGCTCAAGCCTTGGAAGCGGATGTACAGGCTCGTTACCAAAGTGCGAACAAACAGATTACTATTGAAATCTTTGGTGATAACCATCAACTTGAAACAAAAAACGCTTATGTAGAAAATTCCGGTTCTATTTTTACCCGCTTGTATGATATGGACACTAAAAAAGAAGCCGGCGTATTTAATGGCGGATTATACGGAAAACGGGGCGAAGTATTACTTGGAGAAGCATATCATGAAGATAGCAACGCCCCGCAAAACAATTGGAAGGGTGTAATCGGTGCAACCGAAAACAAACCTGTCCAATAAGGGGCATAGTAAACAAAATAAGAAACCCTGTACGAAGTCTTTCGCACAGGGTTTTCAATTAAGGTTATTAATACCTTTTGGTGAGTATTATTTGGTTAATACGCTTTGTAGCGCAGAGCCGATATCCGCCAAGCTACGTACCGTTTTCACACCTGCGGCTTCAAGGGCTGCAAATTTTTCATCTGCCGTGCCTTTTCCACCTGAAATGATTGCGCCGGCATGCCCCATGCGTTTGCCTTTCGGTGCAGTAACACCTGCGATATAACTAACAACAGGTTTAGTCACATTAGCTTTAATGAACGCTGCGGCTTCTTCTTCCGCTGAACCACCAATTTCACCGATCATCACAATCGCTTCAGTTTCAGGGTCGTCTTGGAACAGTTTTAAAATATCAATGAAGTTTGAACCTGGGATTGGGTCACCACCTATACCAACGCAAGTAGATTGACCAAAGCCATAATCCGTTGTTTGTTTTACCGCTTCATAGGTTAAAGTACCGGAACGAGAAACAATCCCGATTTTGCCTTTTTTATGAATACTACCCGGCATAATACCGATTTTACATTCATCCGGTGTAATCACGCCGGGGCAGTTTGGACCGATCATCCGCACGCCAGTTTGATTTAGGCGTTGTTTAACTTGGAGCATATCTAAGGTTGGAATACCTTCGGTAATACAGATAATTAACTGAATACCTGCATCAATCGCTTCTAAAATGGCATCTTTACAGCCTGGAGCAGGAACATAAATCACAGTTGCTGTTGCACCTGTGGTTTCCACCGCTTCACGCACAGTGTTAAAGACCGGTAAACCTAAGTGGGTAGTTCCGCCTTTACCCGGTGAAACGCCGCCGACAAGTTGCGTGCCGTAATCTAAGGCTTGTTGAGAATGGAATGTGCCTTGTCCACCAGTAAAGCCTTGGCAGATCACTTTAGTATCTTTATTAATTAG
>JBGXMX010000111.1:0-14091 GCA_041809245.1 Glaesserella sp. | reverse complement strand
TCTGATAAACCATGCGCCGCTAAGCCCTTATGACTCAGCCAAGCGCTATGTACAATATCAAAAAAGCCTGACCAAATTAGTGGCTTGGGCATATTTTAACGGCGTAGTGACGGTGAATACGCAACTGCATATTGTGAGCCAAAGGGTGAGCTTGGCACGGTTGCGTAAGTTTATTGCCGATGTTCGTTTAACTTTTCCGGTTAAGCCGCCGCCGATGCAAGACGAGGATTTATATCACCCGAATGAAATTCGTAATTTAATTGTGGCGGTTAATTTAACCAATGATCCGACACATCAGCTTGAAGCGCAAACGGCGTTATCGCAAGTCGATCTCTTTAATTTAAGCTCCTCCGAACAAGGAATTGTCGGCAGTATCAGCCTGATTTATCGAAATATGTGGAATGAGGTGATTGCCCAACATTTTGAAGGGACAGACGCAATTTTAAAAGCCTTAAAGTTGATTTCCAATAAAATCTATCGCAGTTCGGCACCACCCGAATCGGTCAATGTATTTTGCTACAGCACCCAATTACGTAATGAGCTACAGAAATTTGTGGTGAGTTTAGTCAGTCGTTGCATTACTGTACAAACTGGTGTGATTTCACAAAAACAGCATTCGCACGCATTTAATCTAGCCGGTAAACGTTGGCAATTTATTTTTGGTAAGCAGGTGGAGTTAAAAGAAGTCCCCAATGAAAAGAACGTATCTGAAGACAATACTTTAGCCGTTCCTGCCGAAATTTATAATTTTGCCAGTGAAGGCTTTTTACAATTTTTCTTTGAGGACAATGCCGACCAAAGTTTTAATGTCTATGTACTGGATAAACGCAACCATATCGAAAGTTATCGGCAATGCGTGGGTTCTAAAACAGAAAAAATCAAACAAATTAATCGCTTATATGCCGAGGGCGAAAATGAACATGACTGCTGTTCGTTAGAGAGTTTTAATTTCCCTCAGTTCTACCAACTGATTTTACAGCCTGAGGGCATGGTGATCGTGCCGTTTCAAAGTAAGCAACACCGTGAATATTTGGCGCACAAAAGCCAAACGAAAACCTGTTTAGATCAAATCCTGATGTAATCCCGCTTTTGTTGCTACATACAAGCGGTTAGAATGACGCAATTTTTTGCAAAGAGATGGAAAGATTATGCTCCCTGAGTTGGGTTATATTGCGTTATTGCTGCTAGTGGCAATTTCCGCATTACAAATACTGTTTTCTGCGTGGGGAGAGCTACGCCGACAATATCATTGGTTGTCGCTAAACCCATGGTTGAGTGGTTTACAATCTGTTTTGGCGCTTTTTTCTTTCGGCTGCTTGGCTTATGCCTTTGTAACGGATGATTTTAGTGTTCGCTACGTCGCCCAACACTCTAACAGCCAACTGCCCGCCTTCTTTAAATTTGCCGCAAGCTGGGGCGGACACGAAGGTTCCATGCTGTTTTGGTTAGCCGCATTAGCGCTGTGGAGTGCGGTTTTTTGCATTTTTTCACGCAAAATCGACCGCTTGTTTGCTGACCGAACCCTTGCGGTACTCTCTCTTATCATCTTTGGCTTTGCTTTGTTTATCGTTTGGGTCTCAAACCCTTTTGAGCGAGGCTTTCCCCCACCGCCACAAGGGCGGGATCTTAACCCGATGCTGCAAGATATCGGTTTAATCTTTCACCCGCCATTGTTATATCTTGGCTATGTCGGCTTTGCGGTGAGTTTTGCGATGATGATTGCCACTCTTCTTGGCGGCGTTTTAGACTTTGCCGTTGCCCGTTGGATTCGCCCATGGACAATGATTGCATGGGGCTTTTTAACCGCCGGTATTATGCTGGGTGCTTGGTGGGCTTATTATGAACTCGGCTGGGGCGGCTGGTGGTTTTGGGATCCGGTAGAAAATGCTTCCCTTATGCCGTGGTTACTGGGTACAGCGTTAATTCATAGTTTAGTGGTTAGCGAGCAACGCGGTATTTTTTACTATTGGACCATTCTATTCGCCCTGTGCGCCTTTGCACTGAGTTTACTTGGGACTTTTATTGTCCGTTCGGGGGTATTAACCTCGGTACATGCGTTTGCGGTGGATGCCGATCGGGGCATGGCACTGCTTATACTCTTTTTTAGCCTTAGTTTTATGGCACTGTCGCTGTTTGCGTTTAAAGCAAAATTATGGCAAGGCGATGTGCGTTTTAAACTGTTTTCTAAAGAGAGCGCTTTGTTACTGCTAAACGGTTTGTTCGCTTTGGCAACCGCTGTAGTGGTACTGGGCACTTTTTACCCGATGTTATTTAGCGCAATGGAGTGGGGGGCGATTTCAGTCGGCGCACCTTATTTCAATACGATTTTCACTCCGTTAGCACTCATACTACTCTGTGTTATGGGTTGGGCTACAGTATTGCGTTGGAAGTCCGTCAATCTGTCCGTGGTATTAAAACAGGTAATGTTAATGGCTGTCGCACTGGGGCTGACGTGGTGGCTGACCGATTTAACCTTACAAAAGAACCCGGTTCATTCCCTGCAATGGTTTCCGACACTGTTTATCAGCCTCGCCGTTTGGGTGGTGTTAACTCATCTTCCTTATCGTCGATTTATGTGGCGGCTCAAGCCGCTTGCCATGCGTTTGGCTCATATCGGCTTTGCGATTTGTGTCATTGGCGCCATGATGAACAGCTATTATGGAGATGAGCGTGGCGTGCGTTTAAAACCGCATGAGAGTGCGCAGCTGGCAGGCTATCAATTTCACTATCAACAACATTTTTATGATATCGGCGCCAATTACACCGCCGAAGGTGCGCTGTTTGAGGTTTATGACAAAAACAACCGTCATATACTGACCTTAACCCCTGAGCGACGTTATTATGATGTCCGCACTATGACCATGAGCGAAGTCGGGTTAGCCCATTTAGGCTTGGATGACTTATATATTGTGATGGGGGATAAATTGGGACATAAAGAATATGCTTTTCGCCTACATTATAAACCCTATGTCCGAGCGCTATGGCTGGGGGGATGTTTAATGGTTTTGGCTGCCTTATTGGCACTTATCGGATACCGCATTTCAAGGAAATAACATGAAAAAAATACTGCTTTTTCTCCCGCTGGTTTTATTGCTGAGTATCGCCTTTTTTCTGATTAGCCAACTGAATAACAGCGAAAATATCGCCCCAAGTGAGGATTGGCGGGGCAAGCCGTTACCTGAGTTTAGCTTAAAACATTTATACGACAGCCAAGCGGTATTAAGCAAAGAGAGTTTGCCTAAAGAGCCGTTTATACTCAATGTATGGGCGAGTTGGTGTACATGGTGTATTAAAGAGTTCCCGATTCTGTTGGAATTGCAACAAAAAGGCGTGCCGATAGTCGGTTTAACCTATGCCGATCGCCCTGAGGATGCCCGCCAAGCATTGCAACATTGGGGCAATCCGTTTAGTTTGATTATTGATGATTTTGAGCGCGGATTTCTGATCGATACTTTACACGTTAGCTCTGCGCCCACAAGCTATTTGATTGATAAAAAAGGCGTTATTCGCTATCAGCAAAAGGGATACAACCCGAATTTTGAACAAGATTTTCTCCCTCGGTTATTAGAATTACGTAAGGAATAGAGATGAAAAAATGGTTGCTGTTACTTGGTTTATTCTCCTTATCCGTGTATGCCGAAATGGTTGATACTTTCCAATTTCATTCGGACGAACAGCGTGTGCGAGCCATTGCGTTGGCAAAATCATTGCGCTGCCCGCAGTGCCAAAATCAGAATTTGGTTGAATCGAATGCAACGCAAGCCTATAAATTGCGTTTGGAAGTGTATGAAATGGTGAACCAAGGTAAAAGCAATGAAGAAATTGTACGGATTATGACCGAGCGTTTTGGGCATTTCGTCAACTATAAACCGCCGGTTAACCACCAAACATGGCTGTTATGGGGGACGCCTTTCTTATTACTCGGTTTGATTTTTGCGGGTATTTTGTGGCGAGTAATGAGGAAGAGCAAATGAGCGAGCGTCAACAATTAAACCAACATTACTATCAACAAGCGCTGCAATTTGCCAAAAATTTTGCAGACTCAGAAAAAGCGGAGTATCTGCGTGAGTTAAGCGCTCGCCATGAATTTGAAATGACGCAACAGACTCAAAGTCTGCAAATTTCTCAGCCAAAACGACCGCTTGTGATGTTGATGGTCGGCATCTTACTTGCGTTTAGTATCGTCGGTTATTTTTATTGGCAAACCGGACGTTATACTCAGGTGCAGCAAGGGACGCAGGCATTTCAAACTTTTCAGCAACAACGTGCCGAAGAAAGCAGTCAAGAGCGTAATCAACACTATATTGTAAATTTGCAGCAGCAGCTACGTGAAAACCCGAACCATGGCGAACTGTGGTTTGAATTAGGGCAAGCCTATTCTCTGAATAACGATTTTGAAGCAGCACTAATCTGCTTTCAAAACGCTCAAACCGTATTGGGTGAAAAGGCTGCGATTTTAGGGGCGAAAGCCACGGCGGATTACTATTTACATAAACAGATCCTAACACCGCAAGCTCAACAGTGGATCGAACAGGCGTTAAAGCAAGATCCGAAAGAAAACGCCAGCCTGCTGTTATTAGCCTCAGATGCGTTTCTACATAACGATTTCAAACAGGCGATCACCTTTTGGGAACAGGCGTTGGAAGGGGATAATCCGTCATTAAACCGACGTGAAGTGATCCAAAGCATCCGTATGGCGGAACAGCGTTTAAACAGCATGAACTAAATATAAATTCAATTATTTTGCATAAATATTCAATTTATTACTTGTGTTCAACGCTAAGAGTACATAAACTAGCCCTATTCATTTTAACCAAGGAATTGTTATGCAACCGTATAAAATTTTTGTTGATGGGGCGGTGGGTACGACAGGACTACGTATTCACGAACGCTTGGCAAATCAAACCGATATTGAACTCCTTACCTTACCTGAGGCGCAACGTAAAGATGTTAGCGCACGGCTTGAAATGATAGCAAAAGCCGATTTGACCTTTCTTTGTTTGCCCGATGAAGCCTCAAAAGAGATTGTCTCCCTTGCGCCAAGTAGCGCTCGTATTTGCGATACCTCCACCGCTTTTCGTACCGACCCGAATTGGGTTTACGGTTTTGCGGAATTGAGCGGACAATTCAATCAAATCAAAAATGCCAGCCGAGTTGCCGTACCGGGGTGTCATGCCACAGGCTTTATTGCACTTATTCGTCCGTTAATCGAACAAGGTATTTTACCTGCCGATTACCCGCTTTCTTGTCACTCTTTAACCGGCTATTCGGGCGGCGGTAAATCGATGATTGCCGAATATGAAGATCAAAACCGTGCTGAGAAATATAACGCACCCCGTGTCTACGGTGTTGCGCTAAAACATAAACATTTACCTGAAATGCAGGCGCTAACCGGTTCGGCACAGCCACCGATTTTTACTCCGGTGGTTGCTGATTATTACAGTGGCATGCTGGTAACAGTGCCTATTCCGCTTTCGGCACTACAAGCGGTCGAATCCGGCGAAAAAATTGCAGCGTGTTTAGCGAAATATTATCAAGACAGCAAACTTATCCGAGTTCACCCGTTTGCAACCATGCCTGAAGACGGTATGTTGGCGGCTAATGGTTTATCCGGCAAAGACAATTTAGAGATTTTTGTCTACGGTAATGAGACACAACTATTACTGGTGGCTCGTTTTGATAACTTAGGCAAAGGTGCTTCCGGGGCGGCGGTACAATGTATGAACATTATGCTTGGGCGTGAAGAAACGGCAGGGTTAGCAATTTAAGGGCAGAAAAATGGAACAAATAGAGATTAACCAACTTGCAAATTTATTAGAAAAATCGACCGCTTGTTTGGCAAAATGGCAAGGGAAAACCATTGTCGTGAAATACGGCGGTAATGCGATGATCAATGAAGATCTCAAAAAGTCGGTTATGCAGGATATCTACCTGCTAAATCAGCTTGGCGTAAAAGTCGTGCTGGTTCACGGAGGCGGGCCTGAAATTTCACAAGGTGTGAAATTGTTGGGTAAAGAACCGCAATTTATTAACGGTTTACGTGTCACCGATCAGGATACCATCAACGTCGTACTGCAAATGTTAGCGGGTAAAGTCAATAAAAGCCTTGTGGCGTTGTTAAAAGGCAAAGGTATCGGTTTATGCGGTATCGACGGCAATATGTTGCTGTGTGAGAAACTTCAAGATGAGGTGGACTACGGTTTTGTCGGCGAAATCACACAGGTCAATACCACCGTATTGGATATTGCTTTGAACAGCGGTTTGATTCCTGTTATTTCAACGGTCGGGGTTGATGAAAACGGTGTGGTATATAATATCAATGCCGATACCGCAGCAAGCAAAATTGCGATTGCCTTAAACGCAGAAAAATTAGTCAGCATGACAGATATCGCAGGATTATTGCGCGATCGTTTTGATGAATCTACCTTAATTTCTGAAGTTGCCGTAAGTGAAGTACAAGGCTTAATCGAGCAAGGCATTATCGCAGGCGGGATGATCCCTAAAATTGCCTGCTGTACCGATTTTATTCAAGCGGGCGGCGTTGAAGCGAATATTATTGACGGACGTGTGGAACACGCCATTTTGATTGAACTATTCGGCGGCAAAAACGGCACACGCTTTTACCCATAAGGAAGAACCATGAACAGCCAACAAATCAAACAGTTAGACCACCAATATCTTGCCCAAACTTACGGGCGTTTTGATCTTGCGCTTTCTCACGGCAAAGGCTGTGAGGTTTGGGATTTCGAGGGCAATAAATACCTCGATTTTACCAGTGGTATCGGCACCAACAGTTTAGGTTATGCCGATGAAACATGGGCTGCGGCAGTCGCAAACCAAGCTGCGAAGCTCCAGCATAGCTCCAATCTTTTTTATACTGAACCTGCCGTACATTTGGCAGAGCGTTTGGTACACGCAAGCGGTCTGAAACGTGCATTTTTTTGCAATAGCGGTGCAGAAGCCAATGAAGGGGCAATCAAAACCGCCCGCAAATACAGCCATGATAAATATGGCGCAGGGCGTTCAACCGTGCTTACACTTAACAATTCGTTCCATGGGCGAACCATTTCCACTTTAGCTGCGACCGGGCAGAATGTGTTTCATCAACACTTTTTCCCTTTTACTCAAGGTTTTGAACATATTCCGGCTAATGATACGAAGGCGCTGACTGATCGTCTCACCCAAGGCGATGTGTGTGGCGTATTGGTTGAAATCGTACAGGGAGAAGGCGGTATTTTTAGCCTAGAAGGCGACTATCTTCAAACCTTACAACAACTGTGTCAGCAGCATGATGTATTGTTGATGATTGATGAAGTTCAAACCGGTATCGGGCGTACAGGTTCGTTATTTGCTTATCAACAGTTTGGGCTACAACCCGATATTATCAGCTTAGCAAAAGGGCTTGGCGGCGGCTTACCGATTGGTGCATTCTTATTGGGAGAGAAATGTGAAAATACCCTCGGTAAAAGCGATCACGGTACGACTTACGGCGCAAATCCTGTTTGTTGTGCCGCAGCAAATGCGGTATTAGATCGTTTTAATGAAGCCTTTCTTTTTGAAATCAAAGCCAAAGGTGAGAAACTCAGAGCAGAACTTTTAAAATTACCGAAAGTAAAATCCGTCAGCGGCTTAGGGCTGATGCTCGGTATTGAATTTGAAGAGGGTATTGTCGCCGGCGATATTGTGGCAAAAGGTATTGAAAAAGGTATCCTTACCTTAACCGCTAAACATAAGCTACGTTTGCTTCCTCCGCTTATCATCAGTGAATCGCAAATCGAACAAGGAATTGCGGTGTTAAAACAAATTTTAAGTGACGTTTAACGGCAGACCAACCATTTTGTCTACAGTGCCTTTTTCTCTTTCCAATAGCCAATCCACTCTTTTAAAGCGTGCATATTACTATGTAGCGCTCCGGATTGAGGAATAAAGTAAAAGGCATTTAGCCCGTATGTTTCAGGCATTTTGCCTGCTCCGACACTGGCAGGTAATACCTCAAAACCTTCCCGTTCAAATAACATTCTTGCACGCTGCATATGCCACTGGTTTGTGACTAGAATTATCTTGTTAATACCTTCTTTCGCTAAAATCGGCTTGGAAAATTTGGCATTTTCCGCAGTGGTTTTCGCTTTTTCTTCCAGCCACGCTGTCGGGATATGAAAAAACTCAGCCAGCTCTTTTTTCATTATTGCGGCTTCAGAGGTACCATTCGGGCTGCTGCCGGTGATAAGCAAAGGTAAGCCTGTTTCTTTTTGTAAAAAAGCGGCATAACGTACCCGCTCTAATGCAATTTCGCTGATGGCTAACGGGCCAAACAGCTCTTTACTATCTCGTAAGCCTCCGCCTAGTAACACAATCGCTTGAGCCGATTTATAATCTTCAAGGGTCAGATTATCTTCCGTGACAAGGGAGTCATGCAGCTTTTGCGATGTATAAGGGATACTGAAAACATACAGTATAGCGATACCTAAAAAGGTTGATAAATAGCCTAATTTTCGCCATTTAAACCAAAAGCATAGCAACGAAAACAGCCATAAAAGCAAAATGTTAAAGGGCGGAAGAATAATGGCAGTAATAAATTTAGTGAGAGCGAACATAATGTGCGGGTGATTTTGTCAAGTAAGTAAAAGAAAGCCATTATTCCCTATTCCCCAAGCCTTGTCTATTGTTTAACGCTCCCTTTGAAATTAGAATAATCACCTTTATTAGCCACATACAAGCGGTCAAATTTATGAAAAAAATTGCAATTATTCCGGCAAGAGCGGGTTCTAAAGGGATCAAAGATAAAAACTTACAATTAGTCGGCGGTGTTTCGCTTGTGGGGCGGGCGGTGCTTGCGGCAAAAGAATCGGGGATGTTTGATTTAATTGTCGTTACATCAGACGGTGAACGTATTTTACAGGAAGGTGAAAAATATGGCGCCGTTGCAGTTCACCGCCCTGCCGAATTAGCTCAAAGCGATACCCGTACCATTGATGCCGTTCTGCACTGCTTAGAAACCTTAAATATGCGTGAAGGTGTCGTTGCTTTGTTCCAGCCGACCAGCCCGTTACGCAATGCGTTAGATATTCGTAATGCGATGGAAATCTTTTTAGGTGGAAAAAGTAAGTCTGTGGTATCTGCTTGTGAATGTGAACACCATCCGTACAAATCTTTTGTGTTAAACGGTGACGACATCAGCCCGATGAATGAGATTAAAGATTTTGAGGCGCCGCGTCAGCAGTTACCAAAAGCATATCGCGCAAATGGGGCGATTTATATCAATGATATTGCAAGTTTGCTTCAAGAAAAATACTTCTTTATCCCGCCCGTGCGCTTTTATTTAATGCCGACTTATCGTTCGGTGGATATTGATACCACATTAGATTTACAACTGGCGGAAAGTTTGATTGAGAAAGAGATGCAATGAGAGCGATAAAAGACAGTGCGGTTTATTTAATCGGTGAACTGACTTCACGGGCAATGCCGTTTTTGTTATTGCCCTATTTATCTCGAAAACTAGGGGTTGAAGGCTTTGGTGAGCTTGCCTACTATCAAACCTATCTCGTGCTTTTCTTTATTATTGTCGGATTAAGCCAAGAAGGGGCGGTGACCCGCTATTTTTATGTTTATGGTAAACGTTCGCTTAATTTGGTTGTCACTTCCGGCTACGCTTATACCGTTGCGACGGGCAGCTTAATTTTACTTGGTTGCTGGATTTTACAATCAGAAATTCTGACTTATGTCGCCCTATCAGCGATTTTCCAAGCGTTGTTAGGTGTGCAGTTAAGTATCCGACAGTGCCAAAAACAAGCCTTTTCTTATGCGATTTTACAATTTGCATCAAGTTTAGGTACGGTCGTTTTTACCGTGTTGCTGCTCGAACTTTATCAAACGGAATTGGTCGAAAAACGGTTACTTGGGATTTTATTAGGCAATGTACTGGTATTTTTATTGGCATATTTGTTTTACTGCAAAAAAACAACAAATAAAAAATATCAATGGAAGCAATATAAAGCGGCACTTTTTTATGTGCTGGCTTTCGGTACGCCGTTAATTTTGCATAATGTCAGTTTTTTCTTAAAAGGGCAGTTAGATCGTGTATTTATTTACCATCAATTTAATCAGATTGATTTAGGTTTATATGCGATGGGGGCGCAAATTGCAGCGATTTTAATGATCATTCTGCAAGCAATGAATAAAGCGCTTACTCCTTATTTTTTTGACGGATTAAAACAAGGACGGATTAATTTAAAACAAACACAAAAATGGGCTTTTTATTCCTTAGCGATTGTTCCGCTTCCTTCATTAATAATGTGGGTTATTCCTGAACAATTTGTGGTTTGGTTGCTGGGCGCTCAATTTGTTGGAACAAAATACTACATTATTTTATTTTTACTTTCGACGGCTCTCGTGATTCCTTATTTTATTTTAGTGAATTATCTTTTTTATTACGGTAAGAATAAATTAATTTCAATATGTTCCGTAATTTCAACGCTCATCTATATTTTAAGTTTAATCGGACTTACGTTTACCTCTATCGAATTTGTACCTTATGCAAGTATTATCGGTTCTGCGGTGATGATCCCGATTCTTTATTCTATGACATTAAAAGTGGGAAAACGGGTATGAATTTAATTATTTGCTATACGCCTTTACAGGTGTTAATTGCCGAGAGAATTATTGATCTTTATCCGAATGAAAAGTTCTATGGTGTGATGCTCTGTTCGGCAAAAAATGCAAAATTTGACTATTACGGACAGCGTTTGGCACAAAAGTGTGATCGTTTTTTCAAAATGGATCAACATATTGACCGTTTTAATCTATTAAAGGAGATCATTAGTTTACGAGTTAAATTTGCATTTAAAAAATTCGATAAAGTTTTTGTGGCAAGTATCAATGATATTCAAATTCAGTTTATTTTAAGCAGTATTCGGTTTAATACATTTTATACCTTTGATGATGGTACGGCAAATATTGTAAATAATAGCGTTTATTATATTGATGAGCCTAAAACATTGATTCGCCGCATGATTAATATTTTATTGTGTAATCAGTATAGTGTGGCGAAGTTAAAATCTTTATCGAAAAAGCATTATACGATTTATGCCGATTTTCCGAATATTATTAGCAATACCGAATATATTGCACTCTTTCCGTCTACAGAAAGTGAAGTCATCGAGGGAGAGTATATAAATATATTATTAGGTCAGCCTGTCTATGTGGATAATCAGAAAAATATTGCTTTAGCGGAACAAGTGATAAAACGGTTTAACATTGACTATTATTTACCGCACCCTCGTGAGCAGTATAAACTAGACAAAGTTGAATATATTCAAACACCGTTAATTCTAGAAGATTATCTTGCTCAAGAAGTTAAACGGAAAAAATGCCGCATTTATACTTATTTTAGTAGTGCGGTTTTAAATATCAAAGATAAAAGCCCCAATATTGATGTGGTGGCGTTAAGAATTAACGTTGAAAATCCTGACTTTATTCAAGTTTACCGATTGTTTGAACAATTAGGTGTAAATATTATTGATATTCGAGAATAAAATGAAAAAGTATTTAATCTCTTTAGATAAAGATAACCATAGACGTGAACTTTTTTTTGCACAGCCGGATACCGCTGATTTTAGCGTCTTTTCTGCCTTTAATACGATGAATGAAGATGAACAAAGTTTATCTTCACGTTTTAATCTCACTTATTTTGAGCAACATTATGCTCGCAAAGTAACGAAAGGCGAAGTCGGTTGTACACTAAGCCACCTTGGTGTTTATCAGCAGATTTGTGATGATGAGACCATTGCAGAGGATGAATACAGTTTGGTTTGCGAAGATGACGCTCTTTTTAATCACGATTTTCAGGCAAATTTGAATCGTATTTTAAATACACAGCCGTCCGCAGATATTATTTTAGTAGGGCAATCTAAAATTGCGACATTTAATGATGTTGAATTAGAAATTAATTACCCGACAACTTTTGCATTTTTACAGCCAAAAATAACCGCTTGTCCTTTTAGTTTGGTTTATCCTTATAAAAACTATTTTGCAGGAACCGTGGCTTATTTGATTAAAAAGTCTACGGCAAGAATATTTTTGCAACAGAAGCGGCAGAATTTACCCTATTGGCTTGCCGATGATTTTATTTTGTTCGGTGACAAATTCGGTTTGGATATTAAAATCGTTCGTCCGCTAATGGTGATTGAAAATCCAAAATTAAATAGTAATTTAGAGAGTATTCGCGGCTCTATTTCCCATAGTTTAAGTGCAAAATTAGTTAAATATCCGCTTAAAAAATTACTTGCCGTAATACGTAATTTAGGAAAATAAAATGTCTGCATTAGTTAATTTGTTTTATATTTACGACCCGTGGTTATTCCACTTTTTCCGAATGGCATTTTTTTGCGGATTCGTAGCCGTTTTATATTTGCTTTATCAAATGTATCAAAAACAGCGTTCTCAAGGAGTTACTTTACCGTTAGACAGTTTTGCGGTGATTTTTATTTTAATCGGGGTGACTGTTATTCCGATGTTGGCTCATGGCACCAAAGAGTTTTATGCACTCGGAATGTATATTAAAGGCTTGATTTTATTTATTTGTGGTGTGGCAATTTATAATCTCTGCTACTATCAAAAAGCCAATGCTAAAGAAATTATGGTGAGAGATTTAAAAATCGGTATTATAGTTCAATCTATTATCGGCTTCGGCGCTTTAGCCGGTATACCTTTTATGATTGATTTAGGTATTTCCACTAATGCAGTCTTCCCTAAATTCTACGGTTCGGAACAAGAATACCGTTTGTATAATTTAACCTCAACGGTGTTTTTCCAACTCAGCTTGTTCTATGCGTTTTTATTGCATTTCTTACTGGCTTATAATGCAAAACATAACAATATCCACCCTGTGTTTATCTTTTTATTATTATGTATCGGATTAATTTCAGGCAGAACATTTTTATTTATTTCAGTGATCAGTTTTCTTATCTACTTTAGATGGAAATATGTGCCGGCAATATTACTCTTTGGGGCTATCTGTTTGTTTTTAGCGTTTAATTTTGCAGAGCATAAGTATGTACAACACGCATTAGAACCATTAATTAATGTAATTTACGGTAATGGTTTTGCCAGTTCGTCAACAGATAATTTAATGCAAAATCACTTATATATGCCTGAATTAAAACAGATTTTAGTTGGTGACGGACGTTATTTCTATCCGCAAGGCGGTTACTATGGTAAAACCGATTCGGGTTTTTTACGTCAAACATTATATGGTGGTTTTATTTATCTTGCCGTTTGTTTTTTATTTATGTGTTATTTTGTTCGCAAAGTAGCGATAAATTGGTTTGATGGCAGTTGGATCTTTATTTTATCAACCTTGTTGATCTTATCCGTTTTAAATATAAAAGCCGATGCTTATGCTTTTCCGGGTATTATGTTGGTCTTATTAATGTTTTTATCTCTTTTTGGTACAGAGGGGAGAAATAAAATCTTATTTGCACATGTAAGGAAAGAAAATGTTTAGTATTATTATCCCTTCCTATAATCGCAAAAATGAAATTCCGGCTTTATTAGCAAGCTTGGAATATCAAACGAAATATAATTTTGAAGTAATTATTGTTGATGATTACTCAATCGAGCCTGTAGAAATTAAACAACTTTATCCGTTTTCCGTAAATATTATTCGTAATCCCCGCAATTTAGGAGCGGCGGAAAGTCGTAATGTGGGGGCGAGAGTTGCCAAAAACGAGTGGTTACTTTTTTTAGATGATGATGACCGTTTTGCTCACCAAAAATGTGAAGTATTGGAAAAAGCGATTATTGAGAATCCGAATATTAACTTTATTTATCATCCGGCAGAATGTGTGATGGTTAATGAAAATTTTACTTATTTTACTCATCCTTATGAAAATGAAAAAGATATTACATTGGATAATATTTTGTTAGGAAATAAAGTCGGCGGAATGCCGATGATTGCAATAAAGAAATCATTTTTCTTTGAAATTAACGGTTTATCTACCGGTTTAAAATCGTTAGAAGATTATGATTTTATTTTAAAAGCCATTTCTCATGAAACTTTTAAACCAAAATATGTGCGGGAGCCTTTAACGACTT
>JBGXMX010000110.1:0-5301 GCA_041809245.1 Glaesserella sp. | reverse complement strand
TATGCCCGTTACAGAGGGTTGTCGAAAGTACAAATGCATTGCTTTCTTGCGGCAATGGCGCAAAATATCAAGAAGATAGCCCTTGTGCTATGGGCTTTTTTACGTTTTTTATGGTGTATTCTTCATCAATATGGCGTAATGGCAAAAAATCCACAAAACTGACCGCTTGAGTGGATATCAGACGTGAAATAGAAGAAAAGGGATAAAACGGCAAAAAATAAACCCACTTTTGACTGGAAGTCTGAAAAGGTGGGTTTGTCAGTGGTCTGAACCGCAGTCGCAAGATTGCGGTTTTTTGTTTTTATTTTTGAATTTTGCAAAAAATTGCTAGAATCGCACCGCTTGTATATTTATAAAGAGAAAAGATTATGTCAAAACCAATTGTTTTCAGCGGCGTACAGCCTTCCGGCGAATTAAGTTTAGGGAACTATCTTGGTGCATTACGCAACTGGGTGAAGATGCAGGATGAATACGAATGTTTATTCTGTATCGTCGATCTCCATGCCATTACCGTTCGCCAAGACCCTGAAGCCTTGCGCAAAGCGACTTTAGATACGCTTGCAATCTATCTTGCCTGCGGTATTGATCCTGAAAAAAGCACCATTTTCATTCAGTCACACGTTCCTGAGCATAGCCAATTAGCGTGGATCTTAAACTGCTACACCTATTTTGGTGAGATGGGGCGTATGACTCAATTCAAAGATAAATCGGCACGTTATGAAGAAAACGTGAACGTCGGTTTATTCACCTATCCTGTTCTTATGGCGGCGGATATTTTGCTTTATCAAGCCAATCAAGTACCTGTGGGCGATGACCAAAAACAACATCTTGAAATCACGCGCGATATTGCCAACCGCTTCAATGCGTTATATGGCAAAAAAGATGCAGAAGGGAATGTGATTGAGCCGATTTTTGCCGTACCCGAAGTCTTTATTGCGAAAACCGGGGCAAGAATTATGTCGTTACTTGAGCCGACTAAGAAAATGTCAAAATCCGATGATAACCGTAACAATGTGATCGGTTTATTAGAAGATCCTAAATCCGTTGAGAAGAAAATCAAACGTGCCATGACTGATGGCGATGAGCCGCCGGTTGTTCGTTATGACGTACAAAACAAACCGGGCGTTTCAAACTTGCTTGATATTTTAGCAAGTGTCACGGGTAAAACCATTTCCGAGCTTGAAGCCGAGTTTGAAGGCAAAATGTACGGGCATTTAAAAGGTGCTGTTGCCGAAGAGGTTTCAGCCATGTTAAGCCAACTTCAAGCACGTTATCACCATTTCCGCAACGACGAACAACTGCTTGAAAAAATCTATCGTGAAGGGGCGGAGAAAGCACGAGCCAAAGCGAAGGAAACATTAGCGCAAGTGTATAAAAAAGTTGGATTTGTTGCTTAATATCTCCCCGATTTTCTTTTGACGGTTATTCGCTAACACGTCAATCACGCAACCGATTATCCCTTTGGAAAACCAAAGGGATTTTTATTATTCGGTAGAATAAACCGCTTGTCGTTTGATCAACAGCTTTACAAAAAATATTAAAAAACAGAGCGCTTGTATTTCTCTGTAATCTAACTATTTGATTTTATTTCTTTCAATTAAGGTTTTTCCGGTTAAATGTGCGGTTATTGCCCGATTTTCTAAAAAAAGCCAAAAAATCGGGCAATGCTTCTAGAGCAAAAAACCATCAAACACTGATTTTTTTGTGACACCTTTCACAAAATCAACATCTCAATGTAAATCCACTTTGAAAACTGTCAACTTTGTACAAATATGCTTTCCGTTACTTAGGTAAACCTTTTTTATATTGTAATGGAGGCAGAGATGACCGAAGTCAATAGCAATACGCCGTTACTCTCAATGAAGAACATCAGCAAATCTTTTGTGGGGGTTCAAGCCTTAAAAAATGTTCAGCTTGAACTGCATAAAGGAGAAGCCCACGCTTTAATGGGTGAAAACGGTGCCGGAAAATCCACCCTAATGAAATGCTTGATCGGGGTTTATCAAGCAGATGAAGGGGAGATCATCTATAAAGGAAAAGCCGTCAATTATGACTCTGTGTTGGAAGCTCAGAAAGACGGTATCAGTATGATTTTCCAAGAGTTAAACCTCATTCCTCATCTTACCGTGGCAGAAAATATCTTCTTTGCCCGTGAACCAAATAAATTTGGCATTGTGGATAAAGCCAAAATGAATAAAGATGCCGCCGACTTGCTCAATATGTTTGATATTGATGTGAAGCCGACCGATCTAGTTAAAGACCTTTCCGTTGCTCGTCAGCAAATGGTGGAAATCGCCAAAGCCCTTTCTTTTGATGTTGAAGTCTTGATTATGGACGAACCGACTTCCGCTCTCACGGAAAAAGAGATTGAGAAATTATTTGAGCTTGTCCGCCGCTTGAAAGAGAAAGGCGTGTGTATTGTCTATATTTCTCACCGTATGGACGAACTGAAACAGATCTGCGACCGCATCACCATTTTCCGTGATGGCACTTATGTGTCTAGCCACCGTTTTTCCGACATTACGATGGACGAAATCATTACCAAAATGGTAGGACGTACACTCGATAACCACTTCCCACCAAAAACCGCCAAAATCAGTGATGAGCTGTTACTTTCTGTGATGAATGCAGAACGTAAAGGTGTGTTTGAGCCGTTAAACTTTGACTTGTTAAAAGGCGAAGTGTTGGGGATTACAGGCTTAGTTGGGGCGAAACGAACAGAGCTTGCTCGTGCGATTTTTGGAGCAGATCCGCTTGATGGGGGAGAAATTTATGTTCGAAATAAGAAAGTGGTTATTCGTGACCCAAGTGACTCGATTAAAGCCGGTATCGCCTATCTGTCTGAAGACCGCAAGCTAAATGGGGTGGCAGTGAGAATGTCTATTCGTGAGAACATCACAATGGCTTCAATGGATAAAGTATGCGATCAGTTAGGCATTATTTCACATAATGAGGAGCTGAAAGCGAGCGATACCTTTATTAAGAAAATGGAAATTAAAACGCCAACACCAGAGCAGTTAGTGAACAACTTAAGTGGTGGTAACCAGCAAAAAGTGGTGATCGGCAAATGGTTGTTCCGTGATGCGAATGTGATGATTTTCGATGAACCAACTCGAGGTATTGACGTTGGGGCGAAATATGCGATTTATCAGTTAATTGATGAACTTGCCGCCAATGGTGTCGGTGTGATTGTGATTTCTTCTGAATTACCTGAAATTTTAGGGATTACCGACCGTGTTATCGTAATGCGTGAGGGCAGAATGACAGGGATGTTGGAAACCAAGAAAACCAACCAAGAAGAGATTATGCAATATGCCACTGGCGTGAGAAATATGTTCAAAAACGAATATAAAAACTAAGGAGCTTTAAAATGAGTGATAAATATAAAGATCTGCTTCGCAAAATGGCGGCATTGGCAGGGTTAATTCTATTAGTGATTTTCTTTAGTGTAACCAACGAGTTCTTCTTTACCTCCAACAACATTATGACCGTAGGCTTACAAACATCGACCATTGCATTAATCGGTATCGGTGCAACTTGCGTTATCTTAACGGGCGGTATCGACTTAAGTACGGGATCTGTTGTTGCCCTTTCAGGAGTCGCAGCTGCAATGATTGTAAACGCGGGCGTGCCGGTGCCGTTAGGTATGGTGTTGGGTATCTTAGTCGGCGGTATTTGTGGTTTAGTCAATGGTATTTTAGTCACCCAAATGAAATTGCCACCATTTATCGCCACACTCGGTATGATGATGGTTGCCCGTGGTTTAGCTCTCTATGTCACTAACGCAGCCCCAGTTTCAGGTATGCCGGAAAGTTTTGCAGCCTTAGGTAACGGTGCGTTGTTCAAAATTGTAGAAGAAGGTCCGAACGGCTTACCGAAAGTGGTGTTTGCAGGTATTCCGTATCCAGTGATTATTATGATCTTCATCACCGTACTCTTTACCTTTGCCTTAACTAAATTAAAAGTGGGTCGCTACATTTATGCTATCGGTTCAAATGAAGAAGCGGCTCGCTTATCTGGTATCAAAACCAATGTTGTCAAAATTTATGCCTATGTTGCCAGCGGCTTACTCTCCGGCTTAACAGGCGTAATCCTTGCTTCTCGCTTAGTAACGGCACAGCCAAACGGTGGTGTGGCTTACGAGCTGGATGCAATCGCAAGTGCAGTAGTCGGGGGAACATCGTTGATGGGCGGTGTCGGTACCATCCCTGGCACATTAATCGGGTCATTCATTATCGGTGTACTCCGTAATGGTTTGAATATGAATGGCGTATCATCGTTTGTGCAAATGATTGTTATCGGTTTGGTGATTATCGTAGCCGTGTCTTTAGACCAGCTCCGTCAATCTAAAAAACTTGGTAAGAAATAAACTCTAGAGGAGATTTAACTATGAAAAAATTAGCAATCGTAACCGCAACTGTATTAGGTTTATCAACCCTTTTTGCAGGCTCTGCGTGGGCAAAATCAGACGAAATCGCAGTAATCGTAAAATCCGCTAACTCTACTTTCTGGCAAAACGTGCGTAAAGGTGCGGAAACTGCAGGCACAGATTTAGGCGGAAAATATAAAGTCACTTTCCAAGGCCCTGAATCAGAAACTGCGATTGACGCACAAGTCAATATGGTGGACAACGCTGTAAACCGTGGTGTTGCAGGTATCGTACTTGCTGCATCTGACCCGGTAGCACTCGTTCCAGCAGTGAAAAAAGCCTATGAAAGTGGTATTCCGGTGGTATTAATCGACTCAGGCTTAAACAGCGATGGTAAATACTATCAATCATTCCTTGCAACCGATAACCGTGCAGCAGGTAAATTAGCCGCTGAAAAATTACTGGCTAAAGTGAAAGGCGGAAAAGTTGCAGTAATGTCATTCACTCAAGGTGCTGCTTCTGCGATTGAACGTACAGGCGGCTTCATTGATGAAGTGAAATCTAAAGCAGAATACAAAATTGTCGGTCCATACTACTCAAATTCAGAAATGGTTACTGCATTGAACCAAACCGAAGACGTTTTAGGTTCTAACCCTGATATTGCAGCGATCTTCGGTGCAAACGAACCAACCGCAGTAGGTATGGCTCGTGCTGTTAAACAAAAAGGTTTCGCAGGTAAAATCGTTGCCGTTGGTTTTGATGGTAACTCAGACCTTCAAAACTTCGTACGTGACGGAACTTTAGACGGTATCGTGGTGCAATCTTCATACCAAATGGGCTACAAAGGTGTTGATACTATCGGCAAACTCATCAAAGGCGAAAAAGTCGAGAAAGTCATTGATACCGGTGTAGTTTATGTAACTAAAGAAAAC
>JBGXMX010000109.1:0-36525 GCA_041809245.1 Glaesserella sp. | reverse complement strand
CTCCGCATTGGTATCGTAAAACACCACGGTTTTCTCTTTGCTGATCCCTTTGTTTTTAGCAAAGATTTCAAATTTGTCATCAGCAATTTGTGGCAACCAGTCGCAACGGAATTGCACCGCACCTTTGATATGTCCGCCACGTTTGGCATCGCCGTCTTTAAAGCCGTTATAAAGGCTATCTTGGCGACCATCAACCACCACAAATTCAGGGTTGTCTAGATTTTTTACCAGTTCATCAATGCCGATTTCTTTCACCGACTTGTCATTACAAGCGGTCAAAAAAGCCAAAGAAGTTGCAAGTAAAGTAAGTTTGAGTTTCATAGGGTTTCCTTTTGTTTTTTAATAAATCATTGCCACGAAACAAGCCCCCCTCTTTGCTAAAGAGGGGAATATTTTTTAGCTCCGACACGAATTGCCTTTTTTCAACATTCTGCCTGCGTCATTTTTGGCATCGGGTTTTACAATGCCGTTGGGAACGCCTTTTTGTACGGGCAATTTGGTCATTTGCCACGCATTCCAACCGCCGTCATAAACCGCTGTATTTTGCCAGCCGAGCAGTTGGGTCATAAACCACGGCACGGACGCTCGCCAGCCCGTTCCGCAATAGAACGCCAGCTGATCGCCCTGTTGAATATGCTGATCCTGCCACAGTGCCACGATCTCTTTCGGGTTACGCAAGGTGTCATCAGGGTCGTAAAAATCGGCAACATTTGACGGTGCCGTTCCCGAAAAGCCCCAAATCGCCCCCTGCGGTTCGCCTGTCGCTTGAATATGTTCATCACCGCTCGCTTCGCCGATAAACTCTTCCCACGCTCTTGTGCTAACGAGCTTCAAGCCTTGTTGCTGACGGGCGTAAGCCTGTTCAGGTTGGCTGATGTTGATCTGCGGATTAGCCGGAATGGTTGTACCGAACGCTGTTTCAGGCTGTGGCAGATTGACTTTGGTTTCCGTTGGAAAACCTGCGTCCATCCAAGTGGCAAGATTGCCGTTTAACACTCGTACATCTTCCACTCCAGCCCATTTCAACGCCCAAAACACACGATAGGCGGCAAGTGGATTATCAGAATAAAGCACGATAGTTTTATCCTTGGTAATCCCGTGTTGTAACAGGTTTTGCTCAATTTGTTGCGGATTGGCAAGGTTATAGACAGGGGCTTCACCTTCCACCCAGTCCGTATCGAAATGGTAAGCTCCGACAATATGTTGCGTGTAGGCTTTGGCTTTTTCGAGCGTTCCCCACGACACTTCAAACAGCATAAATTGGTCGTTGTGGTAAGTTTCAGGTTGCTCCCCCTGCATTAAAGCGTACAGCCATTCGGGCGAAACGCTATATTGGAAATGAGGAAAACTGTCTAATGGATAACCGGCATTGGCATAGCTGATAAAGTCGCTAAAAGTGCGAACTTTGTAGCCTTTTGCATTAAACTCCGCCGAAATACAGGCTAATTCGTCAGGATTGCTATCGTAAATCACTAAGGTTTTCTGCTTGCTGATCCCTTTGGCTTCGGCAAAATGGTCGAACTTGTCGGCTTCAATCCGTTCAAACCAGTTACAACGAAATTGAATAGCCCCTTTGATATGCCCGCCACGGCTGGCGTGTTTATCTTTAAAGCCGTTATACAGGCTGTCGTTACGGCTATCAATAATGACATAGTCAGGATTATCAAGGTTCGCCAGTAGTTCTTCCGTGTCGATTGTCTTGACGACGTTCTCATCACAAGCGGTCAGAAAGAGAGAAAAAATTGCAAAAAGTGCGGTACGTTTCATTGCAGTTCCTTAAATACGACATTGGGTCGGCTTCACAAAATAGGTCGCAGTCCAACAGCCGAGCATAATCATCAGCGTAGCAAGCCAACCTTGCCACGAAAAATAAGCGGTCGAAACCAGCGAGTTGGTGATCGTACAACCGCCTGCAAGGCTGGCACCGATCCCCATCAGGAAACCGCCGAACATTCGTTGCATAATCGCTTTGGGTTCAGGCACACGGATTTCAAATTCCCCACTCAATTTTGCGGAGATAAAAGAGCCGAGCAAAATGCCGAGAACGAAGTAAGTTCCCCAGTTGAGATAACGTTGCTGTCCGATCACGATATATTGCACCACATTGGCGGTTGGCACAGCGACACCATAGCCGTAAGCTCTGCCGTACTGCTCACTCACAAACCACGCCAACACGCCGAGCAGACCGATACATACGGCGGTGGCAAAAGGGTGCCAGTGTTTGGTAAAAATTCGATGGGAAATCACCGCTTGCGTCGGTTCTTTCGGGAATTGATAGCGTGGGTGTTTGATGTGGTGAATAATCATTGCCAGTGTCATCAACACGAGAATGGCAACTAAAATCCACGGCGAAATACCAAAAGTGCGGTGCATATTGTCAAGATTTGACGTTTCCAGCAGTAACGGATTAACCCACTGCTTCAACGCCCCCGTTTGAGTTGCCGTCATTGTGAACGCAAAACAGACCAAGGCAATCCAACTACCCACCGCCCCTTCCCCAGTGCGAAACCAACCACCGCTGGCACAGCAATTCGCCAGGATCATACCGATACCAAAAACAAAACCGCCCAAAACCGTTGCTAACAGAGGCATAGGGGTATTCGGAATGGTGATCAGCCCTAATTCACTTAAACTAAAAAATCCGATGGATTGAATGGAGACCGCAATTAACAATGCGGTAAAAAAGCGGAAGTTTCGCTGGGTATAAATGTTGCGAAAACCGGATACGAAGCAAAATTGCCCACGTTGTAAGAAAAAACCGAGAAGTATCCCGATAAAAAGACCACTGAACATTGATTAAACCTTAATACAAATGTTACGGAAATGTTGAGATGCATATTAGAACATAAGTTCCACAAACAGCACAAGAACAAGCGGTCTGTTTTGACAGAAAATTTGCAAAAAGTAAAAATAGAATCTGAATTTATGATCCATGTCACAAAATCGGGAAAAACTAACTCCTTGATTTCCTTTTTCATTCCTTTATTTATCCGTGAGTGATACCATTTCAAAGTTAATTTTTGCTTTATTTGGATAATAAATTTAGGAGATCAGTATGACATTCCGTATCGAAAAAGACACCATGGGCGAAGTGCAAGTACCGGCAGACAAATATTGGGCGGCGCAGACAGAGCGTTCTCGAAACAACTTTAAAATCGGGCCTGAAGGCTCAATGCCGGCTGAAATTATTGAAGCCTTTGGCTACTTAAAAAAAGCGGCAGCTTATGCAAACCATGATTTGGGCGTACTTTCTGCGGAAAAACGCGATCTCATTGCTCAAGCCTGTGATGAAATCTTAGCAAATAAATTAGATGATCAATTCCCACTCGTCATCTGGCAAACAGGTTCAGGTACACAATCAAATATGAACGTGAATGAAGTGGTTTCAAACCGTGCACACGTTTTAAACGGTGGCAAACTTGGCGAAAAATCGATTATTCACCCAAATGATGATGTGAACAAATCACAATCTTCAAACGATACTTACCCAACAGCGATGCACATTGCGGCATACAAAAAAGTGGTTGAACATACCCTTCCTTGTGTAAAACGCTTACAAAAAACCTTAGCGGACAAAGCAGCTGCATTCCAAGATGTGGTTAAAATCGGTCGTACACACTTAATGGATGCAACACCATTAACATTAGGTCAAGAGTTCTCTGCTTATGCTGCACAATTAGCTTTCGGTATTAAAGCGTTAGAAAATACGTTACCACACTTAGCGGAATTAGCGTTAGGCGGTACAGCTGTAGGTACAGGTTTAAATACACCGAAAGGCTACGATGTGAAAGTCGCAGACTACATTGCGAAATTCACCGGTTTACCGTTCGTAACTGCACAAAACAAATTTGAAGCACTCGCAACGCACGATGCGATCGTAGAAACTCACGGTGCTTTAAAACAATTAGCCGTTTCACTTTACAAAATCGCTAACGACGTGCGTTTATTGGCTTCTGGCCCACGTTCAGGTATCGGTGAAATCTTAATCCCTGAAAATGAACCGGGCTCATCAATTATGCCGGGTAAAGTGAACCCAACCCAATGTGAAGCGATGACAATGGTTTGCGCACAAGTGTTAGGTAACGATGTAACAATTTCATTTGCTGGTACACAAGGCCACTTCCAATTAAACGTGTATAAACCGGTGATGGCGTACAACTTCTTACAATCTGCACAATTATTAGGTGATGCATGCGTATCATTCGATGAACATTGTGCAATCGGTATTGAACCGAACTATCCACGCATTAAACAGCAATTAGATCAATCATTAATGCTTGTAACTGCATTAAATACTCATATCGGTTATGAAAATGCAGCGAAAATTGCGAAAACTGCACATAAAAACGGTACAACACTCAAAGAAGAAGCGATCAACTTAGGTTTAGTGACAGCTGAACAATTTGATGAGTGGGTTCGCCCTGAAGATATGGTGGGAAGTTTGAAATAATCTCAAACTCCGATGAAAAATTAGCCTGCTTATACGATTAAGCAGGCTCAGATTATTGACAAAGCATTTATAAGAGTGGTCATTAACCATCCGATAGCGCACGTTTTTAACGTGTGCTGAAACACATCATTAAATGTGACAAAAGGCACTCGTTACAAACGAGCGCCATCATTGTTCAATGGATTTATGGATAGTTTGTCATCGGTCTCAGCCTGCTTATACGATTAAGCAGGCTTTTTTGATAAATAAACATCAAACCGATGATTCTTCGTTTCTTGGCTAAAATCAGGCTTCTGCTCTGCTAAAAACGGGGCATAATCGGGGCGTTTAACCACCACCCGTTTACGAGCCAACTGTTTTGCTGGTAAAAAGAAATCATCCGAATCCAAGTCCGCCCCAACCAAATGCTGAAATACTCGCATCTCTTTTTTAACTAAAGCACTTTTCTGTTTATGCGGGTACATTGGGTCAAGGTAAACCACATCAGCAAAATCACTGCTTGGATCAAGCTCTGCAATAGAATGCACTGGCAATAAAACCATTCGCTCTCGCATAAAGTCGCCAATTTCTGCGTCTTGATAAGCTCGATTTAAACCATCTTCCAACAACGCACTCACAACAGGGTTTCGCTCAACCAATTTGACTTGGCAACCCACTGCAGCCAACACAAAAGCATCTCGCCCAAGTCCTGCGGTAGCGTCAATTACGGTCGGTAAATAATCGCCTTTAATTCCAACTGCTTTTGCTACTGCTTCACCTCGTCCACCACCAAATTTACGCCGATGAGCCATTGTGCCATCCACAAAATTCACTGCAATCGCCCCGAGTTTTGGTTCATCTAATTTACGAAGCTCCAAACGTTCATTGGTTTGCACTAACGCTAAAATCGCCTCAGGGTTATGTTGAAGTTGCCATTTTTCACAGGTTTGTTGAAACTGCTCGGCAAAATCGCTTTCGTTAATTAATTGGATTTTTGTCATTGTTTTTACAATATGTAATGCTTAAATACATCATCAATGTGCTGGCTCAGGCTACATTTACCAGCCACATCTTCACTTTCCCACGCCCTTTGCAAAATTTCAGGCGAAAGTGACCGCTCGTACTGTTCAGCAATCGGGAAGTAGCTGATATGCCAAGGCTCTAAGCCAATTTTTTTGCCGTGATCTTCCATAAACGGAAAATAGAAACCAAACTGTTCGGCATTGACTAACAGCCAATTTGTCAAACGTTGGAAATAGCCACCCGTTTGATATTCCCACGGCTCTAACATCAGCTTTTGCCCTTCGGGAAGTAAGTCGGGATCGAAAATATCAATTTCCGTTCCCCAATGGTGACGGCTCGCTCCCGGCACAGCCGACCAGCGTAAAATCGCTTGGCATTTTTGCCAATCGTCTAAGCAAGTCAGATCTAACGCACAACCGTTGTCATCATGAACCTTACGTTCACCGTTGAATTTGGCATTCCAGATCAGTTTTTGCCGTTCAAAATCACGATAAGTACTTGCAGGTTGCAAGTTAAAGCCCGCTTGTTTTGCCGCTTGTTGTAGCTGTAGAAAAGCGTTTACCACTTCTGCTTGTAACGCGTGTTTATCCGACAGGGCATTCGGCAGAGGCACTAAATGTTCACGGTTCTTGCCCGTGAGGATTTCAGGTAAATTTGTAAAATTTGGCATAAATCAGACCGCTTGTAATAGTAATTTTTCGGCAATTTGGTAATAAACCTCACCACATTTGCCCAAATCATTCACGTTCACACATTCGTTCACTTTATGAATGGTTTGGTTGATGGGGCCAAACTCAACCACTTCTGCCCCCATTAATGCGATAAAACGCCCGTCTGATGTACCACCACCGGTGTCTAATTTAGGTGTAATTTGTGTCACGTTTTCGACCGCTTGTATCGTGGCTTGAACAAGTTTTCCATTGCCTGCTAAAAACGGTTTTCCCGATAAATTCCATTCAATTCGGTGTTTTAAGCCGTGTTTTTGCAACATTTCAGTAACTTTGGTTTTGATGATTTCATCATTCACTTCGGTGCAATAACGTAAATTGAACTGCACATAAAGCTCGCCCGGGATTACGTTATTACTGCCCGTGCCTGCTTTGATATTGGCAATTTGCAGACTTGTCGGTGGGAAAAATTCGTTGCCGTTATCCCATTGGTAAGCGGTCAGTTCGCTTAAAAACGGCAGAGCCGTATGAACAGGGTTTTCGGCTAAATGGGGATAGGCGACGTGTCCTTGAATGCCTTCAATATAAAGATTGGCGGTAATTGAGCCACGGCGACCGTTTTTCACCACATCTCCCAGCTGTTTGGTGCTGGACGGCTCACCCACTACGCAATAGTGGATCGGCTCTTGGCGTTGCATTAGGGTTTCCACCACTTTCACCGTGCCGTCTTTGGCTGCGGCTTCTTCGTCAGAGGTAATGAGTAAAGCAATTTTGCCTTGATGATTTGGGTTGTTTTTCACAAAGGTTTCACAAGCGATCACCATTGCCGCTAAAGAACCTTTCATATCCGCCGCTCCACGCCCGTAAAGCATATCATCGACAATTTCAGCGGAAAACGGCGGATAAGTCCATTGGCTTTCATCGCCTTCAGGGACAACGTCAGTATGCCCTGCAAAGGCTAGACAAGGTTTGCCTTCGCCGTGGGTTGCCCATAAATTTAAGGTGTCGCCAAAAGGCAACCATTCCAGCTTAAATCCGACCGCTTGTAGCCGTTCGGCAATCAGTTGTTGGCAACCTTCATCGTTCGGGCTGATAGATTTACGTTGGATAAGGGCTTGGGCGAGTGAAATAATTTGATTTTTCATATTTTTACCTTGTGTGACTCATCATTCTCTCACTCCGTTTTTTCGTCTGTAAATCTCCCCCATCCCCTCTTTGTCAAAGAGGGGAGCTTATTCAAGCGGAGAGTTAAGATCGAAGATTTTCAACATAACGGTTAATTTTTCAGATGAGCGAATTTTTACCTTCAATAAAGTTCCCCTCTTTGACAAAGAGGGGTTAGGGGAGATTTAACGTTAGGGGAGATTTAACATTCGTTATTTCCCAAACGCCTGTTGATATTCTTTCTCATCAAACCCAATCAACGCTACATTATCAGCAATCACAATCGGGCGTTTGATTAAGGTTGGCTGTTCGTTTAGCACCTTTAATGCCAGTTCTTTGTTGAGATTATTTTTGATTTCATCATCAAGCCCACGCCAAGTGGTGCTACGTTTATTGACTAAGTTTTCCCAGCCAAATTTCTCTACCATTTCAGCCAGCCATGCAGAGTCTAAGCCATCAACACGGTAGTCGTGAAGTTGTGGGTTTAGGTTGTTATCCGCAAGCCATTTGATCGCTTTTTTCACGGTATCACAGTTTTTAATGCCGTAGATTTTTGTCATATATCCTCAAAATGTGTAAAAAATTGCGCTGATCGCACCGCTTGCAACAATCACAAGCCATGCAGGAAGTTTCCAAAACATTAATGCGACAAAAGCGATTAATGCTAAGCAAAAGTCTTTAGGGTGTAAAATCGCATTGATCCAAATAGGATTATAAAGGGCGGCTAATAATAAACCGACCACGGCGGAATTTACGCCGACCAACGCTTTTTGTGCCAATGGATTCGTTCTTAATGTTGCCCAAAACGGTAATGCGCCCAATACCAGTAATGCCGACGGCAGAAAGATTGCCAATAATGCAACTACGCCCCCCAGCCAACCTTGATCGGCTGCACCTAAAAAGGCAGCAAAGGTAAATAACGGGCCAGGTACGGTTTGCGCTAAGGCATATCCGGCTAAAAAGAGATCATGGCTGACCCAGCCTGTACTCACAGTTTCCGTTTGTAATAACGGCAATACCACATGTCCGCCGCCAAAGACTAACGCACCGCTTCGGTAGAAGGAATCTATCATCGCTAAATAATGGGAAGAACCGTGGTAAACCAAAAGCGGCAAGCCTACCAATAATATAAAAAACAGCCCTAGGCTAACCAAAGCCATTTTTTTAGAACCTGTTGAGCCGGATGATGTTTGGCTGACTTGCGGTTGTGGTAACCGAGCTAAACTGATGAAGGCCGCCAATACAATCACAAGCACTTGCACCCACGCAGATGGGAACAGTAACACTACGGTTGTAGCAAAGACCATGATCGCAATCTGTTTTTGATCTTTACAGAACATTTTCATCATACCCCAAACCGCTTGTACCACGATTGCCACACTCGCCACTTTCAAGCCGTGTAACAAGCCTGCAGGAATGATCTCTTGAAAATGCACCGCACCTAACGCAAATAAAATCAGCACCAAAGCCGAAGGTAAGGTAAAACCAACCCATGCCGCAACCAAGCCTAAATAGCCTGAACGCATTAAGCCAATGCCCATACCCACTTGACTACTGGCAGGGCCGGGCAAAAATTGGCAAAGTGCAACCAAATCTGCATACTCTTGTTCTGTAAGCCATTTTTTACGCTCAACAAATTCATGATGAAAATAGCCTAAATGAGCGACCGGACCACCAAAAGAAGTCAACCCCAAACGTAAAAAAGTCAGAAAAACTTGCCACGTAGCATGAAAAGATTGCAACTGTTGCACGCTTTACCTCCGCTAAATGTTGTCTGCATTCACCATCGCTTGCCACACTTTCAAAGCGTCAGCGGTTTCCGCCACATCGTGAACTCGCACGATCTTCGCTCCATTTTGTACTGCGAGCAATGCTCCTGCGACGCTGCCTGAGACACGTTGATCGACCGGTTTATTGATTACATTGCCGATCATCGACTTACGGGAAAGCCCAGCTAACACAGGATAGCCCGAAGCCACAAAGGCGTTCAGATGTTTTAGCAGTTGATAATTATGTTGCACCGTTTTACCAAAACCAAAGCCGACATCTAAAATAATATGCTCTTTGGGAATACCCGCCATGGTGCAAGCAAAAATGCGTTGGTTGAGAAAATCCGCGACTTCTTCTACCACATCATCATATTCAGGATTTTGTTGCATATTTTGCGGTGTGCCTTGCATATGCATTAAACAAACAGGCAAGCCTAATTCTACGGCGGTTTCTAGGGCATTCGGCTCTTGTAACGCACGAATATCATTGAGAATATCCGCCCCAACTTGTGCAGATTGACGAAATACTTCCGCCTTTGAGCTATCTACCGAAATCAAGCACTCAAACCGCTTGCGAACCGCTTCAACCAACGGCACAACCCGTTCCAACTCTTGCTCAAGGGTAACAATTTCCGCATTCGGACGGGTGGACTCGCCACCAATATCAATAATATCCGCTCCGTCATTAAGCATTTTTTCAACTTGAAACAGGGCTTTATCAAGGGTAAAAAATTTGCCCGAATCGGAGAACGAATCAGGAGTAAAATTCAAAATTCCCATAATTTTTGGGGAAGTGAGATCTAACAAGCGGTCAGATCCTTGGAAATTTTTGTAATGGATTTGCATTATTTTACCTTAGCCAGACTGCTTTATTATTTTATAACTACACCAATACTTTTATAATGAATATAATTACCTAAAGGTGATTGCCTTTTTATAATAGAAATTTTCGAAGAAATATTCACTTTTTCATATAAAGATTTATCTTCTATTGTTTCCTTTCCAAATTCCTTAGATTTTACTCTAACATAATAATATGTATGAGAATATTTTCCTGATGAACGATAAATCTCTTTATCATATACATCTGCAGTATAAAAAACATTCTTATCAAATCTATCTGTATATTCATAAGATATTATTGGCATAACTAGGATAGCAAATATTGCAGGAGCAGCGAGCGCGCCGATAATATCACTAGATAGGGAGTACTTCTCTAATTTTTTCTCGTGTTCTTCTTGTTTTCTCTTAGAAAAATATCTCTTTTGCTCCAGTTCTCTATGAGATTTATATCCTTTGATAACGTCTTTTATAAAAATAGGAAGAATAAAAATATAAGAAATAATAAAATAAATTATTTTATAATCCGTTTCTATCTCATAACGATAATCTACAAACGAAAAATAAATAAGAAATGAAATGACTATTATAGGAATAGCTTTTTCCATTATTTCTTCTCCATTTATATTCTACTATTTCTCTGCCCTCAACTTCGCCAACACAGCTTTTAGTTGTTTATCTAACGGTGCTGTCACGACCATTTCTTCACCTGTTCTTGGGTGAACAAATCGAATAGAATGGGCGTGTAAAAACAGGCGGTTTAGACCCGCTTGTTGCATTTTTTGGTCAAATTCACGGTCGCCGTATTTGTCATCAAGGGCAATCGGGTGTCCTGCGTATTGAGTATGTACACGGATTTGGTGCGTTCTGCCTGTCACAGGCGAAGCCTTGACTAAAGTCGCTGTCGGATAACGTTCTTCAATCACAAATCGAGTTTCGGACGGTTTGCCTTCTTCGCTAACTCGCACAATGCGTTCGCCACTGGCTAATTCGTTTTTCAATAGCGGTGCTTTAATCACTTTAACGTGCGATTGCCATTGCCCACGCACGAGTGCGAGATAATCTTTCTGCACCACCTTTTCACGCAACTGTTCGTGCAAACTACGCAATGCGGAACGTTTTTTCGCAACCAACAACAGCCCCGATGTATCTCGGTCGATACGGTGAACCAGTTCTAAAAAACGGGCTTCAGGGCGTAATGCTCGTAAGGCTTCAATCACGCCAAAACTTAAACCGCTACCGCCGTGAACGGCAATGCCGGACGGTTTGTTAATCACTAACATTACATCATCTTCATACAGAATTTGATGTTCAAGTTCGGCGACTTTGTTGAGTTTGGTCGAAATCGGTGCTTCATTTTTTTCTGCCACACGCACAGGCGGAACTCGTACAATATCGTCCGCTTGTAGCTTATATTCGGGTTTAATCCGCCCTTTGTTCACTCGCACTTCGCCTTTACGCACAATACGGTAAATCAGGCTTTTTGGCACGCCTTTGAGCTTGGCAAGTAAGAAGTTATCCAAACGTTGCCCGGCTTCATCATCGCTGATGGTAAAAAATTGGACGCTGGCACTGATGATTTTTTCGGTAGTCATATGATTTTAAGTATAAAAAAATTTGAGCGGATTCTAGCATAAATTCCCCAAAGGATGGCTTTAGCTCGTGTTAGAATAGTACGATTTTACTGATTATCGGAGTATAAAATGACGACAACGGCTGGAAAAGCGCAAGAAACTGCGGCTGAAATTGTGATCCCGCAAGAAGCAAAAGAGATTATTAGCGATGTTAAAAACCTTGATTTTCAAGGACTTTTACAGGATTGGATTATTCCTTACGGAACAAAATTGTTGATCGCTATCGCAATTTTTGTCATTGGGCGTTATTTGGCAAGATTCTTTAGCCGAGTCATTGGTAAGGCGGTATTGGTTTCTAGTAAAGATGAGATGTTGCAGAGCTTTGTAATGTCTATCGCTTATTTTCTGTTCTTGCTGATTACCATCATCGCCTCCCTTTCGCAACTTGGGATCAACACCAGCTCGCTGGTGGCGCTAATCGGTGCAGCGGGTTTGGCTATCGGTTTGGCGTTACAGAATTCATTACAAAACTTTGCGGCGGGCGTGATGTTGCTGATCTTTAAGCCGTTCAAAAAAGGCGATTTTATTGAAGCGGGCGGTAAATCGGGTAAAGTTGAGCAAATGGGGATTTTGATGTTGGAGCTGAGAACGGGCGACAACAAAACGGTATTGATCCCAAATGGAAAGGTGTTCGCCGACAGTATCACCAACTACTCTCGCAATGAAACCCGCCGTATCGACTTTATTTTCGATATCAGCTACGAATCCGATATTGAGAAAGCCAAAGAAATTATTGCTCAAATTCTGTTTGAAGATGAGAACGTGCTCAATTATCCGGAACCGACAATTGCGGTCGGTAACTTGGCGGCAAGCAGCGTACAACTATTTGTACGCCCTTGGGTTCAAACGGCAAATTACACCTCAACCCAGTTTGCTATTTTAGAAAAAGTAAAAATCAACTTTGATAAAGCGGGCATTTCCATTCCGTACAATCAGTTGGATTTACATTTGCCGCCTGAGACCTCGATCACCTTATCTAAACCATAATTTTACGCTGACAAGCGGTCGGTTTCAGGCAAAAATTTGCAAACCGATCGCTTGCTTTTAGCCAAAAGCCTCCACATTTGCCTTTCTATTTTTTCCTTAAAATGCCATAATGTCTCGCTTTTTTATCTATAGAAACTGCCGGGCAGTTTTGCAAAAAACAGTAGAAAAAGCACCGCTTGTTACACAAGCTAAGTGATTGATTATGCAGTCAAACATTGAATGTAAGACATAAAACAGATCACCTTAGATCATAGGTTCACGTCAGTTTGTCCTTAGACAGTCGGGAGATTGACAGATTAGCCAAAATACAAACCCGAACCCTATGAATAGCACTAAACAACAATAATGAGAAAACACAATGAAAAGAATGTTAATCAATGCAACTCAAAAAGAAGAGTTGCGTGTTGCCCTTGTTGACGGGCAACGACTGTTCGACTTGGACATTGAAAGTCCGGGACACGAACAAAAGAAAGCGAATATCTACAAAGGTAAAATTACCCGTGTTGAACCCAGTCTTGAAGCGGCATTCGTTGATTACGGTGCAGAGCGTCACGGTTTCCTTCCTTTAAAAGAAATTTCCCGTGAATACTTCCCTGAAGGTTATGTATTCCAAGGTCGCCCGAATATCAAAGATTTGATCCAAGAAGGGCAAGAAGTTATCGTCCAAGTCGGCAAAGAAGAGCGTGGAAACAAAGGTGCGGCGCTAACTACCTTTATTTCTTTGGCAGGTAGCTATCTTGTTTTAATGCCAAATAACCCTCGTGCCGGCGGTATTTCTCGTCGTATTGAAGGGGACGAGCGTTTAGAGCTGAAAGAAGCGTTAGATTGCTTAGATGTGCCTGAAGATGTTGGTTTAATTGTACGTACTGCTGGGGTGGGTAAATCCCCTGAAGAGTTACAATGGGACTTAAAAGTTTTATTACACCACTGGGAAGCAATCAAAAAAGCGGCAGAATCTCGCCCAGCTCCCTTCTTAATTCATCAGGAAAGTGATGTGATTGTGCGTGCGATCCGTGATTATCTTCGCCGTGATATTGGTGAGATTTTGATCGACAATCGCAAGGTATTTGAGAAAGCGAAAAATCATATCCGTCTTGTCCGTCCTGATTTTATCAACCGTGTTCGCCTATATGAAGGTGAAGTACCGTTGTTCAGCCACTATCAAATCGAGTCGCAAATTGAATCAGCATTCCAACGTGAAGTACGTTTGCCATCAGGCGGTTCTATTGTAATTGATGTGACTGAAGCATTGACGGCTATCGACATCAACTCGTCCCGCGCAACTCGTGGTGGCGATATTGAAGAAACCGCATTAAATACCAACTTGGAGGCGGCAGACGAAATTGCTCGTCAGTTACGTTTACGTGACTTGGGCGGTTTAATCGTGATCGACTTTATTGATATGACCCCGGTTCGTCATCAGCGCGAAGTGGAAAACCGTATCCGTGAAGCGACGCGCCAAGACCGTGCAAGAATCCAGTTCGGACGCATTTCTCGTTTCGGCTTGCTCGAAATGAGCCGTCAGCGTTTAAGTCCGTCGTTAAGCGAAGCGTCGTCACACGTTTGCCCACGCTGTCAAGGAACCGGAAAAATTCGTGATAACGAGTCGATTGCACTCTCCATTTTACGTCTGTTAGAAGAAGAAGCGATTAAAGAAAATTCAGTACAGGTTCATGCTATCGTGCCTGTGGAAATTGCTTCGTACCTGTTAAATGAAAAACGTAAGGCGATTAGCGACATTGAAAAACGTCACGATGTTCAAGTCATTGTGGTACCAACCGAAAGTATGGAAACCCCACACTTTAGCGTGTATCGCCTGCGTGAGAACGAGATCGTTCCAACCTTAAGTTACGATTTAGCGAAACGCTACCAAGAGCAAGATGAAGAAAACCACGTTCATCATCACCATTCGGAAGAGGCGTTGGTCAGCCGTAATGAGCCGGTGATTACCGTTGAATCGGTATTACAAAGCTCAGAGTTAAATTTACAGCCTGCACCGACACCGGTTGAACCGGCTAAACCTTCGTTAATCAGTCGAATCATTGCAAAAATCAAAGCGATGTTTGCAAGTGAAGAGAAAGAACCTGAGAAGAAACAAGGTAAAGGCAAAACCCGCAACCAGCGTGAACGTCGCCAACAACGCCGTGAACGACCAAACCGTAACGAACGCCAAGAACGTAAAACGGCTACGGTTGAAGCGGCAAAAGAAGCGCCGCCGGCTCAACCTGAGCCGAAAAAACGTCGTGAAGTGGTTGAAGAAGTCGTGCAACAACCAACCGAACAGCGTCCGCCGCGTGAAGCGAAAGTGGCCGAACGCCGTCAACGTCGTGATTTACGCAAAAAAGTTCGGGTAGAAACTGCAGAAAATACGTCGGAAATGACCGCTTTCAGTGCCGAACCGGTCGCCACGGTTGAGCCGGTCAGCCTGCCAATTGCAGAGCCTGTCGCTGTTGTTGAAACAGCCATTGAAAATACCGAGGTGACGGTAGCAGCCGAAGAGCGTAACGAACAGCGCGAACCCCGCCAACGTCGTTCGCCTCGTCATTTACGTGTCGGCAACCAACGCCGCCGTGAACGCCGTGAAGAAGCAAAAGCACCGATGTCGTTAGCTTCCGCCGTTGCCTCACCTGAGTTTGCAAGCGGTAAGATTTGGGTAAAAATTTACGAAGCGCCAAAAGAAACCGTTGAAGAAAAACCTCGTTTCTTATCCGTCGATGAGATGTTGCAACAACAAGCATCTCCTGCGAAAGAAGGCTTGTCAACAGAAAGCAAAGAGAAAGATTCTGCAGTACCTTTCGGCTACTTTGTAACACAAGAAACCGATCGTGATTTAGTGAAAGACAATCACAAGCGCCGTCCAAAAGCGGAAGCGACCGATAAAGAAGTCGACCCGAAAGCAGTGGCGCTGTCTGCCAAACCGTTCGGGTTGGTCGTTGCCCAGCCGACCGATCGTGATCTCGTTAAAGAAAATCACGAACGTCGCCATATCAACCTTGAAGTACAAGAGCCGCAAGCGGTCGAATCGGTTGAAAAATTTGCAACCGCAGAAAGCGTTGAAGTTATCACGCCACAGCCGATTGCCGTTTATCAAAGCCAATATCAGTTTGAAGGTAAGCTCGGAACATTCTCTCGTGTTGCGCATACGCAAGCAGAAATGACGGTTGCAGCAGCTCCAGCAGAAGAAATTGCGCTAATTCAAGCGAAAGAGTGGCAACACTCAAAATACTATTTCTACGGCAAAGGGTTCGGCGGACATAGCAGTGCGGTCAGCCATGTATACTCCGCCCCAAGAGTGGCGAACAACCAAGCATAGAAAAGCACCGCAGGCAGTAGCCACTGTCTCGGTTCTTTGAGTATAATGAAAAGGCACGGCGTTCGCTGTGCCTTTTGTCTCTAAATCAATCAAACGGCATAATAATGGAGGATGTTCTGATGAAAAAATCATTACTCGCAGTTGCTTTAGTAAGCGGATTATTGCTCACCGCTTGTGATAACGGTAAAACCGAGCTGGAAGCCAATTTGAAAGCGGCTGAAGCAAAACTGATTGAAGTACAACAAGCGGCTGATGCAAAAGTAGCTGACGCTCAAGCGGCGTCTGCAACCAAAATCGCTGAATTACAAAAAGCGCTGGAAGAAGCAACCAAAGCTCACGAAAGCAAATTGGCAGAAGTTCAACAAGCGGCTGATGCAAAAATTGCAGAAACGCAAAAAGCCGCTGATGAAAAAATCGCTGAGATTCAGAAGTTAACCGAAGAAAAAATGGTCGCTTTGGAAAAAACGCTACAAGAGAAGATCCAAGAAGCCAAACAGAACCCTCTGTCTGATACTTGGAACGGAATGAAACAAAGCGTAGGACAAGCAGTGGAAAATACCAAGCAAGTTGTGGTAGACAAAATAGATACTTTAGGAAAGTCTCTACAAGGTGTGGCTTCCGACCTGAAATCTGAAGAATCCGCGGAAAAAGCCGAGTCGACGGAAACCAAAGAAACAGAAAGTAAATAATCCCGCTTCTTAGTGCTTGTGGGCGAAACCCCACAAGCATTGTGGCTCTTTTTGAGCCAACGGCTATTCTTATATCTAGAAAAATTCACCAAGGTTTAGTTATGTTGAAAATTCTCCGCATTATTGCTGTTGTACTTGCCGCTATTATCGTTTGTGTAATCGGAACTTGTTATGCGCTGATTCGGTTACGTCATCCAAGTAGTGTCAGTGTGGTCGCAAAAATGTTTAGTGCATTACACCCTCTTTTCGGCATTAAATTGATTAGCCGTTCAAAGCCTGAATTCACCCAACCGGCGATTTATATCGGTAATCACCAAAATAATTACGATATGGTCACAATCTCGTCTATGGTGCCGGCACGTACCGTCAGCGTAGGAAAACGAAGCCTGATTTGGATTCCGTTTTTCGGCTTAGTCTATTGGGCAACGGGGAATATTTTTATTCATCGTGAAAAACGCAGTAGCGCCATCAGTACTATGAATAAAGTTGGGGAAATTATTCGCAATAAACAGATTTCGATTTGGATGTTCCCTGAAGGTACTCGTAGCCGTGGTCGGGGTTTGTTGCCGTTTAAAACGGGCGCATTTCATACTGCGGTAGTTGCCGGTGTGCCGATTGTGCCGATTGTGTGTTCTACATTACACAATAAAATTGATTTAAACCGTTTGAATAATGGCGTGGTGATTTGCGAACAGTTGGATCCGATTGATACCTCAGGCTATAACCGAGAAAATTTAAAAGAGCTGATTGATAAGTGTCATGCCGTTATGCAAGCCAAAATTGCAGAATTAGATAAAGAAGTTGCTGAGTTAGAACGTCAATAATATGTTTTCACGCCGTCAATTCCTCACCCGTACACTCACTGCGGCATCTCTTGCCGCAATGCCTCATGTCGCTTTGGCACAATCCCGCCCACCATTAAAAATTCCGCCGCTGGTTGAAGTCGGGCGGGGTCGACCGATCCGACTGGATTTCCGAGCGGCACAAACCCAATTTAACGCCGGGAAGCTGGTGGATGTATGGGGAGTAAACGGGCAATATCTGGCACCGACCGTACGTGTGAAATCGGGTGATTTTGTCAAACTCATCTATACCAATAATCTGCCTCAACCGCTCTCTATCAACATTCAAGGTCTGCTTGCCCCAACGGATATGGTCGGCTCTATTCATCGCCAAATTGCACCTAACGGCAGTTGGTCGCCGATTCTTTCGGTCAATCAACCTGCTTGTAGCGGTTGGTACCACGCCAATACTATGCTGAACTCGGCATTTCAAGTTTACCGCGGACTTGTCGGATTTTGGCTGATTGAAGATAACGAAAGCCGTCAATTACCGCTGCCAAACCGATACGGGATAAACGATATTCCCCTTATTTTGCAAGACCAATTAATCAACAGCCAAGGCGTGCAATTACTCGATACGCAAGCCGCACAATTTTTCGGCAAACGCCTATTCGTCAATGGGCAAGAATCGCCTTATCTCAATGTGCCTCGAGGCTGGGTGCGTTTACGTCTTGTGAACGCATCACTCTCCCGTGTTTATGATTTACGCTTGGACAACGGCAAACCGTTGTATTTGATTGCAACGGGAATGGGAACCTTGGCAGAGCCTGTAGAAACCCAATCATTACGCCTTGTGCCTTCAGAAAGAGCGGAAATTTTAATTGATTTGAACGAGGGCGATACGGTCTCATTATTAACCGGCGAAAAACGTGATTTCTTGTATAAAATTGAGCAGTTATTTGCCAATAACAATGATCTTGAGGATAACGTGGTGTTGGAACTTCGCCCCGAAGGGCTTCCTTCCGCATTTAATACTGCGCCGCAGTTACCCGCATTTAATCCCGAAGCGTTTAAACTGAATGTGACACGGGAGCGAACCGTCAAGCTTCGCCCGCTTGACCGCTTAATCAACCAGCAGCGTTTTGACCCGAAACGGATCGACTTTGATGTCAAACTGGGCAGCGTGGAGCGTTGGATTATCTCAAGCGTAGACAGTATCGGTTTTACGCTACAAGGAGCAAAATTCGTGGTTGAAACGGAGCTTCAGCCCAAATCCAGCGCCAACCCCGTATGGCGAGACAGTTTATGGCTTGAAAAAGATAAAGCCGTCAGCATACTGGTTCGCTTTGAACATAGCGCCTCTGCACAACAGCCGTTTACGTTCGGCGTGTCCGATTTGATGTTAAAAGATCGTGGTTGTATGGGACAATTTACCGTCACTTAACGCCAAATGCCTTTGGTATCGACCCAATATTGCGGCAATTGCTCAGGTTGCACGGTTTTAAATATTGAGTGGTCAACCAATAACACCATAATATCCGCTTCACGCAGTGCAGCCTCAAGGGAAATTAGCCTCACTGTTTCAGGTAATGACGACGGGAGAGAACGGATATAAGGTTCCACCACCAACAGCTCGCCCTGATGCCAAGCTGCCAACTGTTGTGTGATTTGTAATGCGGGGCTTTGGCGTAAATCCGCCACATCCGCTTTAAATGCCAAGCCTAAACAGGCGATTTTAATACTTGACGGAGAACGGTTTTGTTCCACCACACAATCGGCAAAAGCTGCTTTCACCTTTTCCACAACCCAATTCGGCTTCGTCTCATTGACCTCTCGAGCCGCTCGCATTAAGGCAGTATGCTCAGGCTGTTGGGTAATGATAAACCACGGATCAACGGCAATACAGTGTCCGCCGACACCTGCCCCCGGTTGTAAAATATCCACTCTTGGATGGCGGTTTGCCAATTCAATCAACTTCCATACATCAATATCAAGTACATCACACAACATCGAAAGCTCATTGGCAAAGGCAATATTGACATCACGAAAACTATTCTCGACCAACTTACACATTTCTGCGGTACGTGCGTCGGTGGCTACGCATTCGCCTTTTGCAAAAATTTGGTATAAATCGACCGCTTGTTGCGTAGATTGTGGCGACAAACCGCCAATCACACGATCGTTATGGATGATTTCATACATAATTTTGCCCGGTAGCACCCGCTCCGGACAATAGGCAAGATAGATATCCGCTTGCGGGTGGCAAGAAGGGAAGCGCAGATCAGGGCGGAGCTTCGCTAACCACTGAGCAACCTGCTCTGTCGTACCGACCGGTGAGGTCGATTCCAACACCACCAAATCCCCCCGCTTTAATACAGGTGCAATCGCCGCTACCGCCGCCTGCACATAACTCAAATCCGGCTGTTGCTTTTGCGTATCAAAGGGCGTAGGTACCGTGATAATAAACACATCGGACGGCTGCATATGAGAGCCAACCCTCAATAAGCCGCACGCTACCGCCTGTTGAAGGGCTTCCTCCAACTGAGGCTCGGTAATCGGTGATTTGCCTTGTTCGATTAACGCCAGCTTATGTTGTTCAATCTCGACCCCATAAACCGATAAGCCGTTAAGGGCAAAAGCGACGGCGGTGGGCAAACCGATATAGCCCAAGCCCACTACAGTAATCTGCTTAAACATGAGAGCCCAATACCTTTTGTAATATATCCACAATACGCTCGCTTGCCGAACCGTCGCCATACACATCCGTCGTATTAACCATAGCTTGATAGACATGGCTGTCGGTTAATAGTCGGTTTACGCTCGCAATAATGTGATTAGCGTCTGTCCCCACCAGCTTGATAGCGCCCGAAACCAGCGCTTCTTGGCGTTCCGTTTTATCACGTAACACTAAAACGGGCTTACCGAGAGCCGGGGCTTCTTCTTGGATTCCGCCTGAGTCGGTTAATACCAAATCCGCTTTCGTCATCAAATAGATAAAGGGTAGGTAATCTTGCGGTTCAATTAAGAAAATATTGTCGATACCGGATAAAAGACGAGAGACGGGTTCCGCCACTTTAGGGTTTAAATGTACGGGGTAGACGATTTGAACGTCCTGATGCTGGTTGGCAAGATGGGCAAGGGCAAGACAGATTTGTTCAAAACCTTCACCAAAGCTCTCACGGCGATGTCCCGTAACCAAAATCAGCCGTTTAGTCGCATCTAAAAAGCCGTAACGTGCGCTTAATTCGGCAACAAGCGGTTGATTTTGGCGAATTTTTTGCAAAACAATCAATAGGGCGTCAATCACCGTATTACCCGTAACCCAAATATGCGATTCGGCTCTGCCTTCTCGTATCAAATTCTGTTTAGCCAAGACTGTCGGTGCAAAATGATACTGCGCCAAGGTGCTAACCAGTCGACGATTACCCTCTTCGGGAAAAGGCGAATATAGATTACCGGTACGCAGCCCCGCTTCAATATGTACAATCGGAATTTGTCGATAATAGCAGGCAAGCGCCGTAGCGAAAGCCGTGGTCGTATCGCCATGCACCAAGACAACATCAGGCAAATATTGCTCAAAGAGTGTTTTAAGCGAGGTTAAAATTCGGGCTGTCAGCGCAGATAAATCTTGCTCGGACTGCATTAAGTCAAGATCAAAATCAGGTTTGATTTCAAACAGCTCAAGCACTTGATCTAACATTTGGCGGTGTTGGGCGGTTACACAGACTTTGGTTTCAAAAACATGGCTTTGCTGAAGCGCTTTGACTAACGGCGCCATTTTGATCGCTTCCGGACGAGTACCGAAAACACTCAATAGTTTCACTTTAGCCATGATTTTTTCTACGTGAAAGAGAACTCACCGAAACGATCAACAACCCTAAAACCAACCCGGCTAAACCACCTATCATCATCCAAAGGCTAACCGCAGGAGTATGCGGTTGGAGTGGGACGGCTGGCGATTGCACAAAGCGAAAGGCTTCGAGTTTATTATCCAGCGGTTGTACCGAGAGCATAAGATTAAGCTTGCCCGCCCAGTCTTGCTGTGCAATTTGGCTACCTTGCTGAATTGCCCCCAGTTTGATCTCTGCGGCTTGTTTGGTTTGTTGGAACAGCGTTTTCCATACGGCAACCAATTCGGCATTCAGATTTGCCACCGCCTGTGTATTGGCAAATGCGATAAATCCCGTTAATAATTGAGCCGCTTCTTTCGGATTGGCGGATAAAACGCTTAAACGGTCGGTTTTACTCTCAAAAGAAAACTGTGTAGCCATCTGTTGAGCCAATAACGCCACGGGTATATTGTTTTGTGACGCCGTTTGTTTAACGAGTTCGTTTTGAGTAAGAAATTGGTACAACACATCGGGCGAGGCTAACATTCGTTTAAACTCTTGAAAGCTCTTTTCTGTTGCCGTCTCTTCTGCAAAATGCGATAACTCAGGCACTAAAACCGCCGTGCCGTTCGCAAGTGTCGTAACTTTATACGCTGTGTGATGCCCGCCGTTCAGTAAAGTATAAATACTAAAAAGCGAATAGTAATTGCCTAGGTGAGTGACTAAAGGCTTATCAAACTGTGCCGTTGATTTCCACATCGGTGTTTGCAACTGAGTCAAACCCCAGCCTGTTGCCACACCGAACCCGATTGACAGCAACAAAACGGCAAGATTGCGTAACATAATACGCACTAACGAATAATGAGTTTGTGGTTGCATTCCTACCCCTAACGATATTGAATTTTGCGGATACGGCGTTTATGTCTGCGCACCCAGCGGGTAATGCGCCATGCGTGTACAATAGAATAGGAATATAAGAAAAAGAGTGCGACAAAAGCAATAAACATCATCCATTGATTCCAATAGTACACTTCACCGATAACGCCGAAAGTTGTGCATAATCCCGCACCGAGGGTAATAACGACAAGCGCTTGGCGCGAAGTTAAACCGGCACGCATCATTAAATGGTGGATATGCAGGCGATCCGGTCGAAACGGACTTTTACCTTTTTTCAAACGACGGAAAAACACCGCTACCATATCAATTAACGGCACCGCGATTAACCATAATCCGGTGATCGGGCTAATCGGGTGTCCTTGCCCTTGAGTGCTTAATAACAAAATCCAAATAATCGTGAAACCGATAAGGGTACTGCCCGAATCGCCCATAAAAACTTTCCATTTCGCCCCAAATACGCTCAAGTTAAACATGGCATAAGGCAGGAGAATCAAAATAATGGCGATACACCAATAGGCAATGGCATATTGTTCGTCGATCCACATTAATGCGCCAAGCCCCGCAAAGCTCACTGAAGAAAGCCCCGCCAACAGCCCGTCGATTCCATCAATCATATTAAACGCATTGATTACACCAATGGTAATAATGATCGTCAGCACAATACCTAATGCGCCGATTTCAAGGCTAAAGGGCGCAATCAATTGACCCAAACTTTCAATAGACAGACCACTATAAATCATGGCAACTGCCAAGCCTGCCTGAATACCCGCCCGTAAAAACGGACTGAGATCAAAACGGTCGTCCAACACACCGATAACCAACAATAATGTCAGCGCTAATAAATATAGCTCCGGCAGCCTCATCTGTTCCCATTCGAGCAAATAAAAAGCGATATTGCCTAGATAAAGTGCGATTCCGCCAATCAACGGAATAACTCCTTGGTGGCGTTTTCGGAAGTTCGGTTTATCGACTAAACCGACTTTTTCAGCGACAGGACGCATCACAATCAGTGATACAAAAGAAACCAAAAATACAGCAATAAATGTCAGCCACATATACTCGGTTTATCCTTTAAAAGATGAATAACGCAAAATGGTGGAAAGCATAGCATAACCGCCAAAACTCTCAATTTTTTTTCACTCAATAACAATAATTTACAGTAAAATGCGCTACATTTTAAGAAACCGAATGCAAGGAATTTTTTATGACAAGCTCTCAATCTCTATTTGAAAAAGCCCAACGGGTCATTCCGGGGGGGGTTAACTCACCGGTACGAGCCTTTAAAGGTGTGGGCGGAACGCCTGTATTTATCGAAAGTGCCAAAGGTGCTTATATTACGGATAGCGAAGGCAAACGTTATATTGACTACGTTGGCTCTTGGGGTCCAATGGTACTTGGACATAATCACCCAGCCATTATTGATGCCGTACTCAAAGCCGTACCTAACGGATTAAGTTTTGGTGCACCTACTGCCATTGAAATTGAATTAGCCGAATTAGTCTGCAAACTTGTACCGTCAATCGAAATGGTGCGTATGGTCAGCTCTGGCACAGAAGCGACAATGTCCGCTATCCGCCTGGCTCGTGGCTATACGAAACGTGACAAAATCATTAAATTTGAAGGCTGTTACCACGGTCATTCAGACTCATTGTTAGTTAAAGCAGGATCTGGGGCATTAACCCTAGGTCAGCCAAGCTCACCGGGTGTGCCTGAAGATTTTGCAAAACATACGCTGACCTGTGAATACAATAATTTAGCATCGGTCAAACAAGCCTTTGAACAATATCCGAACGATATTGCCTGTTTAATCATTGAACCTGTTGCCGGCAATATGAACTGTATTCCGCCAAAAGAAGGCTTCTTACAAGGCTTGCGTGAACTCTGTACTCAATACGGTGCGGTATTTATTATTGACGAAGTGATGACAGGCTTCCGTGTTGCACTTGGCGGCGCTCAAAGTTACTACGGCGTAACCCCGGATTTAACTACCTTAGGTAAAATCATCGGTGGTGGTATGCCGGTCGGGGCGTTTGGCGGTAAAAAAGAGATTATGCAATTTATCGCCCCAACAGGCCCTGTTTACCAAGCAGGTACGCTTTCGGGCAACCCGATTGCAATGTCCGCAGGTTTAGCTTGCTTAACCGAGCTATCAAAAGCAGGTAATGAGCAACTGCTTGCCGAGAAAACCAAAACCCTTGCGGAAGGTTTCAAAGCCTTAGCGGATAAACATGGTATTCCGATGACAGTTCAGTATGTTGGCGGTATGTTTGGTCTATTCTTTACCGAACAAGCCAAAATCGAAAGCTATCAAGATGTGATGAAATGTGATGTGAAGACGTTTAATACCTTCTTCCATAAAATGTTAGAAAAAGGTGTCTATCTTGCACCATCTGCCTTTGAAGCAGGTTTTATGTCTTTAGCACATAGCGACGAAGATATTGCTTATACGCTTGAAATGGCGGATTTGGCGTTGGCTGAGATGCAATAACACATCCGCTTCAAATAAAATGAACCCTGTACAATACCGTACAGGGTTCGTTCTTCAAACTAGGTTTCGTTACATCTTCTCAACCGTCTTAATACCCAACAGATCCAACCCTTGTTTTAAGGTTTTTGCTGTTAAGTGAGCCAGTTTTAAGCGGCTTTGCTTAATGCTCTCTTCGGCATTGAGAATCGGGCAAGCTTCGTAGAAGCTAGAGAAAATACCTGCTAATTCATAGAGATATTGGCAGAGAACGTGCGGTGTACCGTCTTTGGCAACCACCGTCACCGCTTCTTCAAACTGCAATAATTTAATCGCAAGGTTGCGTTCTTTTTCGTCGGTTAAAACGATATTGCCCGTTAAGTTGTTCGGGTCGATCCCTGCACGACTGAAGATCGAACGCACACGAGTATAGGCATATTGCATATAAGGTGCGGTGTTGCCTTCAAAGCTCAACATATTATCCCAGTCAAATACATAGTCTGTAGTACGGTTTTTGCTGAGATCGGAATATTTCACCGCCCCGATTGCCACGGCTTCCACCACCGCTTGTTTTTCGCAAGCGGTCAGATCCGGATTTTTTTCTGCAATTAATTTTTCTGCACGCTCAACGGCTTCGTCAAGTAAATCGGCTAATTTAACCGTGCCGCCTGTACGGGTTTTAAACGGTTTGCCGTCTTTACCTAACATCATTCCGAAGTTGTGATGTTCAAGGCTGAAGCTGTCCGGCACATAGCCTGCTTTGCGAGTGATTAACCACGCTTGTTGCATATGTTGGCTTTGGCGAGTGTCGGAAAAGACTAACGCACGATCTGCTTTTAACGTTTCGTAGCGGTATTTGGCTGCTGCAATATCCGTGGTGGTGTAAAGGAAACCGCCATCTTTCTTCTGCACGATTACGCCCATTGGGTCGCCATCTTTATTTTTAAATTCTTCAAGGAAAACCACTAACGCCCCATCATCTTCAACGGCTAAACCTTGAGCTTTTAAATCCGCCACAATTTCAGGTAGCATTGGGTTGTACAGGCTTTCGCCCATAACATCATTTTCAGTGAGTGTCACGTTCAAGCGGTTGTAGTTATGTTGGTTTTGTTGCATAGTGATATTCACCAACTTTTTCCACATCGTACGGCAATAATCGTCACCACTTTGCAATTTCACCACATAATTTCGTGCTTTTTCTGCAAAAACTTCATCATTATCATAATGCTCTTTCGCCGCACGATAAAAGGCTTCAAGGTCGCTCAATTCCATTTCAGAAGCGTGTTCGTTTTCCATTTTTTCTAGATAAGCAATCAGCATACCGAATTGCGTTCCCCAGTCGCCAACGTGGTTAGCACGAATAACCTTGTTGCCTAAAAACTCTAAGGCACGCACCACGCCGTCGCCGATAATCGTTGAGCGTAAATGCCCAACATGCATCTCTTTAGCAACATTTGGTGACGAATAATCGACCACCACAGTTTGAGCTTGATTTAAGTGAATGCCTAATTTCTCGTCACCGAATGCGTTTTCTGTTTGTTGGGCTAACCAAGTTGGGGCTAAGAAAATGTTGATAAAACCCGGGCCTGCGATTTCTAATTTTTCTGCAATGCCGTTTAAATCAACGTTATCCACCACTTTTTGGGCAAATTCACGTGGGTTTAAGCCTAATTTTTTTGCTGCCCCCATAATGCCGTTTGCTTGATAATCCCCAAATTGCACTTTGCCCGATTGGCGCACCAACGGCTCAACATTTTGTTCTGCCCCAGCGGCAATCATTGCTTGCTTAATTTTTTCCGATAGAATGTGTTGAATATTCACGTTTATACCTATTTTTAAACTCTAAAAATGTGTGCCATGATACTAAAAAACCCCGATGAATGCTGTGAATTTGCAAAATTTTTCACAGAATTGACCGCTTGTTTTGGTAATCTCATTGAATTTGAGCGAAAAATTCAGCAAATTGCCGAGATTGCTCGGATTGATTTAAGCCAATATCAAATCGATCATCTTGCCGTGCGAATGAATAGCAATGAACTCGCTCAACAGTGGAAAGCCATATTACTGACCGGTTCAACTTTATTAAAAGAAAGCGAGGTAAACGGTCGCCCGATAGGTTTGTTTACCCTAAATCAGCCCGTGCGTTTTTGCGGGCAAGCGGTTTCCGTGATTGAGTTGCCGTTCCCTAAAGGCAAAACCTACCCGGAAGAAGGTTGGGAACATATTGAGCTTGTTATCCCAATGCAAGAAAATGAAAGTGTTGAGCAGTGGTGCAAGCGGGTCGATTCACAGTTTTTTTTGCAAAATAATCCTGAGTTAAAAATTAAAATCAGCCAACCGCAAGCAGAAGGCGAACGTTTACCGAATCCAAGTGTGGCAATTTCACTCAGAAATGCAACTTATCAGAACTTTTGCTGTCTCAAGTTGCACCCTTATGATATAACTACCATTGTGCGTTCAGAGAGTCATCTTTGAACTTTTTTCTTGGAGAACAGTATGAAAAAATTTGGATTTGCTGCCGCTTTAATGGCAGGATTAACACTTGTCGGTTGTGCCAATACCGATATTTATAGCGGCAGCGTCTATCGTGGCGAACAAGCAAAAGAAGCCCGTTCAATCAGTTACGGTACTATTGTGTCCGTACGTGAAGTCAAAATCCAAGCGGACAGCCCGGGGGTGATTGGTACTGTGGGCGGTGGCGTATTAGGCGGCATTGCAGGTTCAGGTATCGGCGGCGGTACGGGTCAAGCCATTGCGACAAGCGTTGGTGCAATTGCAGGCGCTGTAATCGGTAATACTGTAGAACAGAAAGTCAGCCAAGTTTCCTCATTGGAGATGGTCATCCGTAAAGATGACGGCAACGAAATTGTGGTCGTACAAAAGAAAGAAGACGGGTTCACTCCGGGAAAACGTGTCAGAATCGTTGGCTCAAACTCCGATTTAAATGTTTCTCTTCTTTAAAATTTGCCATTCATAAGGGTATAAAAACTTATTCATAAATATGCGGCTACGTAGCCGTACTAAAAAGGCTAAACCTTACGATTTAGCCTTTTTTGATTCTTATCTACGCCCGAACATTCCGCCCAGTCCGCCTAAGCCGCCAAGACCGCCGCCCATCATGCCTTTCATTCCACGCATCATTTTCGCCATACCGCCTTTACGCATTTTTTTCATCATACGCTGCATTTCGTCAAACTGTTTGAGCAGTTTATTGACATCTTGCACTTGCGTACCTGAACCTAACGCAATACGGCGACGGCGTGAACCTTTGATAATATCCGGGTTGGCACGCTCTTTCAGGGTCATTGAATTGATGATCGCTTCCATTTTGATGAACATTTTGTCATCGACTTGATTTTTAACGTGATCAGGTAAGTTTTTCGCCCCCGGTAATTTATCAAGCATCGACATCATACCGCCCATTTTTTTCATTTCCACCAGCTGTTCACGGAAATCATCAAGGGTGAAATCATCGCCTTTCTTAAATTTAGCCGCCATTTTTTCGGCTTTTTCCTGATCGACTGAACGTTGTAAATCTTCAATCAACGACAGCACATCGCCCATACCTAAAATGCGTGAAGCGATACGATCAGGGTGGAACGGCTCAAGAGCATCGGTTTTCTCGCCAACCCCTAAGAATTTAATCGGTTTGCCGGTAATTTGACGAATAGATAACGCCGCACCACCACGTGCATCACCATCTACTTTGGTTAAAATCACCCCCGTAAGCGGTAGGGCTTCGTTAAAGGCCTTAGCAGTATTTGCCGCATCTTGACCCGTCATTGCATCGACAGTAAACAAGGTTTCAATCGGGTTTAACACCGAGTGAATTTGCTGGATCTCTTCCATCATCTCGCCATCAACATGCAAGCGACCTGCGGTATCGACAATTAACACATCAAAGAAATTGAGTTTGGCGTGTTTCAATGCCGCTTCTGCAATCTCAACCGGTTTTTGCGAGGTTTCTGTCGGGAAGAAATCAACTTTTAACGCTTCCGCAAGGGTTTGAAGCTGTTTAATCGCCGCTGGACGATAAACGTCGGCAGACACCACAAGCACTTTTTTCTTATGGCGTTCTTTTAAGAATTTCGCCAATTTACCGACAGAGGTTGTTTTACCTGCCCCCTGCAAACCCGCCATTAAAATCACCGCCGGCGGTTGTGTCGCAAGGTTCAGCCCTTCGTTTGCTTCGCCCATCGCTTTTTCAAGCTCGGCTTGCACAATTTTCAGGAACTCTTGCCCCGGCGTTAAGCTCTTATTAACTTCTTCACCAATGGCACGCTCTTTGACTTTATTGATAAACTCACGCACCACAGGCAGAGCCACATCGGCTTCTAGCAACGCCATACGCACTTCACGTAGGGTATCTTTAATGTTATCTTCGGTTAAACGCCCTTTCCCCGTAATGTTTTTCAGGGTTTTAGACAGTCTGTCGGATAGGTTCTCAAACATAATCTTTTCTCTATTTGCAAAATATTGGCTTAATCTGACCGCTTGTATGCGGTGAACTATTGGCATTATACAAAAAAAGAATGGAAGGCGGAGTTATATCTTTGCATAATCTTTGATTTCTCAACATCCACCACATCATTCCCATTATTCAACTTGAATAATTTTCATAATAAACACCAAAATCTATCATTTTTATTCAATAAAAAGTTGTGATTTAATTCACATTATCTTAACAAAATGAGTAGGAAGAACAGAATGACAACCCAATTCCAATGCCGTGTGCATACTGAAAGATTTGATGAAAACTATGAGCCAGCGAACAGCACTCGCTTAACCACCAACTTTGCCAACCTTACCCGTGGCGAGAACTGTAAAGAAAACCTGCAAAATGCTATTGCAATGATCGATAAACGTTTTAACGACTTGGCGAACTGGGATAATCCCACTTCGGATCGTTACTCCGTCAATTTGGATATTGTTTCTATTGATATTGATGTAGAAGGTACAGGTAAATTTTTCTCAGCGTTAGAATGGCTCAAAACATCTGTGATTGATAAAAAAACGGGTAAAACCATTGACGGCATTGTGGGCAACAGTTTCTCGTCTTTTGTGCGTGACTACGATTTCAGTGTGTTACTGCTCGATCACAACAAAGATAAGCCTGAATTTACCGTGCCGGAAGGCTACGGCGATCTACACGGCAAATTGTTCAAACATTTGCTGGCTTCGCCTGAATATACGGCACAATTTAAAAAGCCACCTGTGATCTGCTTGAGTGTGGCAACTACCCGTACTTACCACAAAACGACCAATGTTCACCCGATTTTGGGCGTGGAATATGAACAAAACGACTACTCACTAACCGACGCCTACTTTGCAAAAATGGGCTTGAAAGTGCGTTACTTTATGCCACCAAAATCCGTCGCACCCTATGCGTTCTATTTTGATGAAAAAGCGGACTTGTTGAACGACTATACCAACATTGAGCTAATCAGCACCATTGCGACAATGGAAGCATTCCAAAAAATCTACCGCCCGGAAATATATAACGCTAACTCGGTGGCAGGGCAAATCTATAAACCGAGCTTAACGAGTAAAGATTATTCTCTGACTAAAGTCGAATATGACCGTGTCGAGCGTACTCAACTTGCCGTTCAACAAGGTAAATATGCCGAAGAGCATTTCATCAAGCCGTATAAAGCGGTGTTAGATGCTTGGTTAAATGAAAAATAATAAATAAAGGACAACATAAATTATGAGCAAAATTCTTTTACCTACTTCTACTGCGGGCAGTTTGCCGAAACCGTTTTGGCTTGCTGAGCCTGAAAAACTCTGGTCTGAGTGGAAATTCAGTGGCGATGAGCTGTTACAAGCCAAACGTGATGCGTTGTTAATTGCTCTTGCTGAGCAAAATGCGACTGGGATTGATATTGTCAGCGACGGCGAGCAGACCCGTCAGCACTTTGTGACAACTTTCATTGAACATTTAGAAGGCGTGGATTTTACCAAGCGTGAAATCGTGCGGATCCGCAATCGTTATGATGCGAGTGTACCAAGCGTGGTTGGAACGGTTCGCCGTCCGAAATCTGTGTTTGTGGAAGATGCGAAATTCTTACGCCAACACACCGATAATCCGATCAAATGGGCGTTACCAGGTCCAATGACAATGATCGACACGCTGTATGATGGTCACTACAAAAGCCGTGAAAAATTAGCTTGGGAATTTGCCAAAATTCTCAACGAAGAAGCGAAAGAGTTAGAAGCGGCAGGTGTGGATATTATTCAATTTGACGAACCTGCGTATAACGTCTTTTTTGACGAACTTAACGACTGGGGGGGAGCGGCACTAGAGCGTGCGGCGGAAGGCTTGAAGTGCCAAACGGCTGTGCATATCTGCTACGGCTACGGTATCAAAGCTAACACCGACTGGAAGCAAACGCTCGGCAACGAATGGCGTCAATACGAAGAGAGCTTCCCGAAACTGCAACAATCCAACATCGACATCATCTCACTTGAATGCCAAAATTCAAAAGTACCGATGGACTTGCTTGAATTAGTGCGTGGCAAAATCGTGATGGTCGGGGCGATTGATGTTGCCACCAACGTAGTTGAAACGCCGGAACAAGTCGCAGATACGCTCCGCAAAGCGTTGCAATTTGTCGATGCAGATAAACTCTACCCAAGCACCAACTGCGGAATGGCACCTATGCCACGCCACATCGCCCGAGCGAAACTCAACGCCTTGAGCCAAGGGGCTTCGATTGTAAGAGCGGAGTTGGTTGGGAAATAGTAAAAATAGGGTAGATAGGATTGGGGATACTGTGGGATTCACCTACTGTCAGATTATTGACAAAGTAATTTGATAGCTTCTTATCTCCCTCACTTCGCCTTTTTGTCTGTCAAATCTCCCCTAACCCCTCTTTGCTAAAGAGGGGGATTAGATCACAGAAAGTTATACATTCATCAGAAAACTCAAAATCTTTTTAAAGAACTTCGATGTTGAATTTTCGTTTGTACCAGTTCCCCTCTTTAGCAAAGAGGGGTTAGGAGAGATTTGGCAGAATATACAACGAAGTGAGAGAATGATAAGACAAGCGGTGTGTTTTTAGAGGAAATTTGCAAAATTTTCTACTGATCTAACCGCTTGTTTTACAACACCTCAACCCAAAACCGTTTCACTCTTTTGACTTGATTGAACTCAACGATAGCCTCAAACTTCCCACCGTTATTTAAAATCACCTTTTCAGAGCCTGCATTACTTTCTTCACAGGTAATCAGCACTTTATCTAAGCCTAGCGTTTTTACCTTTGTTAAAGCTAATTTCAGCATTTCCGAGCCGTAACCTTGCTTGCGAAAGTCCGGATGTATGGAATACCCGATATGTCCGCCAAATTGTCGCAGATAGTCGTTATTGAGATTGTGGCGGATATTAATTATTCCAACCACTCGATGTAATTGCGTATGCCACGCAAGATAGGTCGAATCTTGCACCTTGCTAAATCCCCAAGGGGTCAAATAGCCTTCAGGTTGTGCTAAATAATCCAGCCATTGAGAGAAATCATCAAATTTCTCTAACATTGCTCCGCCATCAATAGCGTGATTTGAAAACGCCTGTCGATATGCCATCACTTCTGCTTGATGGGTTTTATTTGGGACTAACAATGTGATACGGCTCATATTCTCTCCTTGATACAAAACTGGTTTATTCTTTATAACAATTCTTCTAGAATAAGTCGATTTTTTTACAATATGAGTATGCTATGTCGAAATCTATTTGTATCATCACCGGTAGCACCTTAGGCGGTGCGGAGTATGTCGCCGATCATCTCAATGATGTGCTGACCGAACAAGGCTATCAGGTTGAGCTGTTTAACCAAGCCAAATTAGCCGATATTCAACATCAAACCGCCCTGTTAGTTGTCACGTCCACACACGGTGCAGGCGAACTGCCTGAAAATATCCAACCCCTTTTCCAACAACTTGCCGAAAGCAATCTTGATCTCAGCCAGATGAAATTTGGGGTTGTCGGGTTAGGCAGTTCCGATTACGACACTTTCTGTAATGCCGTCAATCTTGTTGAGCAAGGCTTAACGGCTAAAGGGGCGACACAAGTATGCGAATCTCTACGCATTGATATGGTGAACAATTTTGACCACGACGGCACAGCCGAAGCATGGTTACCCTCTTTTACATCAACCCTATAAGGATAAAAAATGAAAAAATTACTCGGTACTCTCTTTATGTTATCGGCGGTGAGCGTTGCGGTTGCCAAAGAAGTAAACATTAAAATTTTAGGTACATCAGACGTTCACGGGCGTGTTGTGCCGTGGAGCTATGGTGCGGACGTAGAAGATCGTTCAGGCTCTTATGCACAAATTGCGACCTATGTGAATGATGTGCGTAAAAACAACAAAAATGTATTGTTAGTTGAAGTGGGCGATGCGATTCAAGACAACCAAGTGGAAGTCTTTGCTAAAACGCCTGAATACGCCAAAGACAACCCGGTGCCGAAAGTGCTAAATGCAATGAATTACGACATTTTCGTTTTGGGTAATCACGAATTTAACTTCGGTATGCCAGCGTTAGATGCCATTTTAGAAGATATGCAGGCGAAAAAAATCACCGCAAACTTCTATCACAAAGACGGTAAACGTTATCTTGATCCAACGACTATCATTGAAAAAGACGGGGTAAAACTTGGGATTATCGGCTTAACGACGCCGATGTCTGCGATTTTTGAGAAGGACACCGGTTATCTCGATAATATGAAATTTACTTCTCCAATCGAAGAAACCAAAGCTCAAATCGCAGACTTAAAAGCGAAAGGCGTTGATGCGATTATCGTTATTGCACATATGGGCATTGAAAACGAGAACAACATTGCAGACACAGGCGTGGCGGATTTAGTGAATGCGGTGGACGGCATTGATGTGATTATCGCAGGACATATGCATAAAAACGTACCAAGCGAAACCATCAAAAACACCCTAATCACCGAGCCACACCGTTATGGTACGGTTGTGTCCGAAGTGGATTTAACCTTTGATGTGGACGATAAACAAGCGGTCAAATTGCTGTCAAAATCTGCAAAAACCGTGCCAGTCAATAAATTAGAGTCTGATCCAAAAATCGTGGAAATCTACAAACCGTATCACGAAGAACTCCGTCGTTTAAATAACGTGGTGATCGGTCAAGTAGCAAACGATATGATTCCACAAGGCAAGAACCACGGCGTATCTATTGCGTTCTCAAAAGATACGGGAATGTCGTCACTCATTCACGATGTGCAACAATATTACAGCAAAGCGGACGTGGTGTCGTTTGCCTTTGACTACGAAACAGTACGTTTAGATAAAGGCGATATTAAGAAAAAAGACATTATCTACAACTACCGCTATGCAGGTGGTGATGTGTCTGTGTACGAAATGACGGGCAAACAGCTCAAACAATATATGGAATGGTCAGCAGATTACTTTGATACGATCCAACCGGGCGATACCAACTACCGTTATAACGAAGTGCGTGGTAAATCAAAATATGTGACTTTCGACTTATTCGGCGGTGTGAGTTATAAAATTGATTTACGCAACCCAAGCGGTAGCAAAATCGTGGATTTAACTCTTGCGGATGGACGCAAAGTCACAGATGAAATGAAACTCAAAGTAGGTATGAACTCTTATCGCTTCGGTCAATTAACCAAAAAAGGCGGTATCTTTGAAGGTCAAAAAATCCCTGTGGTTTGGGAATCTAAAGTCGCCATGGGTCAAGAAGCCGGCACGATTCAAAATATGTTGATTGATTACATCACCAACGTGAAACAAGGCAAAATCGAAGGCTTATCTCATAACCGTTGGGAGATTATTGGGTTAGGGAAATAATGCCCGACATAAAAAATTCCCCAACCTTTTAGGATTGGGGAATTTTTTAATACATTAACGCCACGCTTTAAATTGATTAATCAATCCATTCGTAGAGCTATCGTGCGAAGTAATTTCTTCATCATTTTGTAGCTCCGGCAAAATGCGGTTGGCAAGCTGTTTACCTAATTCCACACCCCACTGGTCGAAACTATAGATATTAAAAATCACACCCTGCACGAAAATTTTATGTTCATACATGGCAATCAGCGCACCCAAGGTGAACGGTGTAATTTTTTGTACCAAAATTGAATTGGTCGGTTTATTGCCGGTAAACACTTTAAACGGTACGATTTCTGCAAATTCTTCAGCAGATTTGCCCGCTTGTAAAAACTCCTGTTCGACCACTTCTTTCGATTTACCAAAAGCCAAAGCTTCAGTTTGAGCGAAGAAATTCGATAACAGTTTGGCATGATGATCGCTGACTTGATTATGCGTTTGCGCAGGTGCGATAAAATCGCACGGGATCAATTTAGTACCTTGGTGAATCAGCTGATAAAACGCATGCTGACCGTTAGTGCCGGGTTCACCCCAAATAATCGGACCGGTTTGATAAGTCACCGCTTTACCGTCTCGTCCGACAAATTTACCGTTCGATTCCATATTACCTTGTTGGAAATATGCCGCAAAACGGTGCATATATTGATCATAAGGTAGAATCGCTTCAGACTCTGCGCCTAAGAAGTTATTATTCCAAATACCAATCAACGCAAGTGTAGTCGGGATATTTTGCTCAAACGGCGTATTCAGGAAATGTTTATCCATTTCATGAGCGCCTTCCAACAGTTGCTCAAAATGCTCAAATCCTAACGATAGCGCAATAGAAAGACCGATAGCAGACCATAATGAATAGCGGCCACCAACCCAGTCCCAAAATTCGAACATATTATCCGTATCAATACCGAATTTTGATACTTCCTTCGCATTGGTTGAAAGTGCCACAAAGTGTTTGGCAACCGCAGCTTCATCTTTTGCCGCCTCTAACAACCACTGACGGGCTGTAAGCGCATTCGTCATCGTCTCTTGAGTTGTAAATGTCTTGGAGGCGACAAGGAAAAGAGTCGTTTCCGGATTTACTTTGCGTAAAGTTTCGGCAATATGCGTACCGTCAACATTTGAAACGAAGTGCATGGTCAAATGATTTTTGTAAGGACGTAAAGCTTCCGTCACCATATAAGGGCCTAAATCAGAACCACCGATACCAATATTCACCACGTCGGTGATGGCTTTTCCCGTATAGCCTTTCCAAGCACCTGAAATGACACGTTCACAAAACTGTTTCATCTTGTTAAGCACTGCATTGACCTCAGGCATTACATCTTTACCGTCAACTTCCACCGGAGTATTCGCACGATTGCGTAATGCCGTATGTAATACAGCGCGATTTTCGGTACGATTGATTTTTTTACCGCTAAACATCGCATAAATCGCAGATTTCAAACCGCATTCATCCGCTAATTGACGTAATAGGGTCAAGGTGTGGGCATTAATCGCATTTTTAGAAAAATCGACTAAAATTTGATCCGCAAAATTTAATGAAAACTGAGAAAAACGCTCAGGATTTTCACTAAATAATTGTGGAATTGTAAGATTTTCTGCTCGATGCTGTTCTAAAGCATTCCACGCAAAAGTTTGAGTAGGATTGATATTTTGCATAATTATTACCTTCAAATTTAAAAATTAATTCTGAGATGTATTTTGTGTCAATTCATCTAAACGTTTTTCCAATTCATTTAATTTTTCACGTGTACGTAATAAAACTTGTGATTGCACATCAAATTCTTCACGGGTCACGATATCTAATTTCGCAAGCTGTGCTTGTAAAACTTGTTTAAATTTTTCTTCTAGATCATTACCCACATTTTTGACACTTTGAGGCAAAGCATTGTGAAGTTGCTGTGCGATCGATTCTAAATTTTTTGGATTGAACATAAATAATTTCCTCTCATCATAATTACGCTAATTTTAAAGAATTTCACCGAAAATCGAAAGTATATCTCACTATTTTGCAAAAATTCCTAGGATTCAGACCGCTTGTCATTTCCATTCTACTTTCCTCTTGTTCTCTTTTTTCTCATTTCCCCCAAATTCCTTTTCTCTAATTTTTCCAATTCTCCTTGTCGTCTACTATGCCCAAACGCAAAAAACCGCAAGCTATCTCTAACTT
>JBGXMX010000108.1:0-10876 GCA_041809245.1 Glaesserella sp. | reverse complement strand
TAATCATTTCAAACTAAGTTAACGTTATGGCTTGAGCGGAACGCCCGCGCCAGCGGAGGGAGTAAACACTACTCCATCATCTTCTCGATCGGTAACACCAAAATCGAGCTTGCGCCGATCTCTTTAAGGCTTTCCATCGTTTCCCAGAACAAGTTCTCTTGGCTGACCACGTGCATAGCAACTTTGGAATCATCGTGCGCCAGCGGTAGAATCGTCGGGTTTTCAACGCCCGGTAGCAGTGCGGTGATGTCTTCGAGTTTGTCTTTCGGGGCGTGGAGCATAATGTATTTGGATTCGGCGGCTTGTTGTACGCCTTGAATGCGGGTGAGCAGTTTATCTACAAGGGCTTGTTTTTCGGCGGTTAAAGGTTCGGCTCGTTGAATTAAGCAGGCTTGGGATTTATAGATGACTTCCACTTCTTTCAAACCGTTTGCCTCAAGGGTGGCGCCCGATGAAACCAAATCGCAAATCGCCGTGGCAAGCCCGGCGCTTGGCGCGACTTCGACAGAGCCGTTGAGCAAACAATTTTTAAACGGTACGCCTTGTTCCGCCATATAACGTTTGAGTAAGTTCGGGTAAGAAGTGGCGATACGGGCGTCTTTGAAATCTTGTACGCCGTTGTAGGTGCGATCGCGATCAATTGCAAGCGATAAGCGACAACCACCAAAATCCAGCGTTCTCAATTTTTTATATTCGACGGGTTCGCCGGCATGTAAACGCCCCAATTCTTCTTCTTCCAACACGTTTTCGCCGATGATACCGAGATCAACTACGCCGTCAAACACTAGTCCCGGTATGTCGTCATCACGTACGCGTAAAATTTCAATCGGCAGATTTTCGGAATAGGCGATCAAACGCTGTTCGTTCCAGGTGATTTTCACACCGCATTGTTTGAGTAATTCGCTGCAATCTTTGCTTAAACGCCCTTTTTTCTGTAATGCGATGCGAAGTCTGTTGTCCGACATATTGTGTTCCTTCTATGTTGTATTTTGAATAAAGAAAAACCCCTCGAAAGTTGTCTTCCGAGGGGTTGTGAATGCTGTTTTGATCTTAATTCGCTCTCGGAAGTTTATCTTCCGAACACGCCAAATGCCCGAAAGATTAGTCGGTCAAATGGTGATGATGGTGAGTGCGAATAAAAGTCATAAGGTTGCTCCAAAAATGAATTGATGTGGAAGATACGCCAAAAAAGCGAGAATGACAAGTCTTTTTTGTTTGGAAGATAAATTATTTTTATGATAAATGGCAAACGTTTGCGCAAGTTGTTATAATTTGCCCGTTTTATTCAATCTACAGGAATCCTGCCATGCAAATCAGCCTTAAAAAAATCTATTCGGGCAAAGTCCGTGACCTTTATGAAATTGATGATAAACGTATGCTTATGGTGGCAACGGATCGTTTGTCTGCTTTTGATGTCATCTTAGACGATCCGATTCCGCGCAAAGGGGAAATTTTGACTCAAATTTCCAATTTTTGGTTTGATAAACTGGCGCACATTATGCCGAATCACTTTACCGGTGATTCAGTCTTTGATGTGCTACCGAAAGAAGAAGCCGAAGCGATTCAATACCGTGCCGTAGTATGCAAACGTTTAACTCCCGTTAAAATTGAATCGATTGTTCGTGGCTACTTAACAGGCAGCGGCTTAAAAGATTATCAAAAAACAGGCACTATCTGCGGACTGGAATTACCGAAGGGTTTAGTTGAAGCAAGCAAATTACCTGAGCCGATTTTTACGCCGTCAAGCAAAGCGGAAGTGGGCGATCACGATATTAACATCAGTTATGCGGAATGCGAACGCCAAATCGGCGCAGAGCTTGCGGCAAAAGTGCGAGATGCTGCAATTGCGTTGTATAAAGAAGCTGCGGAGTATGCATTAACCAAAGGCATTATTATCTGCGATACCAAATTTGAATTTGGTCTGGATGAAAACGGTGTTTTAACGTTAATGGACGAAGTGCTTACGCCCGATTCAAGCCGTTTTTGGTCGGTTGAGACTTACAAAGAAGGCACGAATCCGCCGTCATTCGATAAACAATTTATCCGAGATTGGTTGGAAAACAGCGGTTGGAATAAACAAGCCCCGGCGCCTAAAGTGCCTGCCGATGTCATTGAGAAAACCGTGGCGAAATATCAAGAAGCGCTAGATTTGCTCACCAAATAACGTGTTTTACACTCTGCCCTGTCGATGACAGGGCATTTTTACCAACAAGCGGTCTGTTTTTCATTATTTTTTGCAAAATCTCTATGTTAAACTACGGTTAATGATTCTTTTATTCTGAATAACTATGCAAAGTTTAACCCCATTTCATACTTTTCATCTTCCTGCTTACGCACAACAAATTATTCCAATCACAGACAGAGATCAGCTACTGCTCGAATGGCAAAAAGCCAAACAAGCCGAATTGCCGGTACTTTTACTCGGACAAGGCAGTAATGTCTTGTTTTTAGAGGATTTTTCAGGCGTGGTGTTCATCAACCAATTAAAAGGTATTGAGTATAGCGAAGATGAGCAATTTCATTATCTGAGTGTGGCGGGAGGCGAAAACTGGCACGAATTGGTGAAATGGACACTGGCTCGGCATATCGGCGGGCTGGAAAATTTGGCGTTGATTCCGGGCTGTGTCGGCTCTGCGCCGATTCAAAATATCGGTGCTTACGGCGTGGAGTTTGAGCAGGTATGTGATTTTGTTGAAGTGTTGAATTTATCCTCAGGGGAAATTTTCCGCTTAAACCGCCAAGAGTGCGAATTCGGCTACCGTGAAAGTATATTCAAACATCAATATCGTGATAATTTTGCCATCATTAAAGTCGGGTTAAAATTAGCCAAAGCATGGCATCCGGTTTTAAGCTATGGTTCGCTGGCACAGTTTGATCCGCAAGCGGTCACGCCTGAGCAAATTTTTGCAGAAGTGTGTGCGGTTCGCCAAGCGAAATTACCAAATCCCGATGAATACGGCAATGCAGGCAGCTTCTTTAAAAATCCTGTGGTTGATTTTGTAAAATTTTGCCAACTTCAGAGTGCTTACCCGACGATTCCGTATTATCCGCAAGCAGACGGCTCGGTTAAAATTCCCGCAGGTTGGCTTATCGATCAGTGCCGACTAAAAGGCTTCCAACTGGGTGGCGCTGCGGTGCATATGCAGCAAGCGTTAGTGTTGATCAACAAAGAAGGAGCGATTGGGTCGGATATCGTGGCACTGGCTCAAACCGTTCGTCGGCAAGTCAGAGAGAAATTTGCGGTAGAAATTCATCCTGAAGTCCGCTTTATCGGTAGTACGGGTGAAGTAGATAGCGAGGCATTAACACGATGATTGGTTTAAATCAGGCACAAATTGAGCAGGTATTACAGTGTGGTTCGGCAATGGTATTTGATGAATTGGATTCCACCAATGAATACTTGCTACAACATTATGCAAACTTGGCTTCAGGTACGGTTTGCCTTGCCGAAACCCAAACCGCCGGGCGAGGCAGGCGAGGACGGCAGTGGTATTCTCCACAGGGGCAAAATCTCTATTTTTCAATGTTATGGAAATATCCCACAGCCTCCGTAGCCGATATTTCATCGCTTAGTTTAGCGGTGGCGGTAGTGATTGCCGAAACTTTTGAGCGGCTTGGGGTAGAGGATATTCAAATCAAGTGGCCGAACGATATTTACTATCAAGGCAAAAAAGCAGGCGGGATCTTGATTGAAAGTAAAATGGATCGAGAGCAAATTTCACTGGTAATCGGCATCGGTTTAAATGTGGCGATGACCACCGTTGACCCCCGTGTCGTTACGCAAGCATGGGCGGATTTTTCCCGTTATCATTTTGACCGCAATCAGTTAGCTGCCACTTTAGCTGTAGGTTTACAGCAAATGTTGTTGGAATTCCCACAATCGGGTTTTGAACCTTATGTTGCACGCTGGCAAAAATTTGATCTTTTCTATCAAAAATCGGTGAAATTAATTACAGCGAATGCAGAAATCACCGGAGTTTCGCAAGGTATTAACCACAAAGGGGAATTGTTGTTGGCGCAACAGAGCGGGACTCAAGCCTTTGCGATTGGCGAAATTTCATTGCGGGGGAACTAGATTGGCGACCGTCCTTCCCCTCATTGGGGAAGGACGGAAAATTATTAATACTTCACGCTATGTCCGTAGCTTTCAATGATGGATTTGATGTGTTCAAGGGATTCTTTCGTCGGCGGAAGCACATCTTTCAGTTCATACTCAAGCCCTAAAGTTTCCCATTTGTGCGCACCTAAACGGTGGTAAGGCAGCAGTTCGACTTTTTCGATATTATCCATACCTTGAATAAACTGACCGAGTAGGTGAATATCTTCATCAGCATCGGTATACCCCGGCACAACCACATAGCGAATCCAAGTCCGTTGATTACGTTTGTGTAAGTAGCGGGCAAAATCCAAAGTGCGTTTATTTGACACGCCAATCAGATCTTTATGAATCTCTTCATTCAGTTGTTTCAGATCAAGCATCACGAGATCGGTCACATCCAACATTTCATCCACAAGCTCCGAATAGTTGCGTACAAAACCATTGGTATCTAAGCAAGTATCAATACCTTCTGCTTTGCAGGCACGGAACCAGTCACGCACAAATTCCATTTGCAAAACGGCTTCACCGCCCGATGCGGTTACACCGCCGCCTGTGGCGCGCATAAAGTGTTTGTAAGTCACCACTTCTTTCATTAAATCTTCTACGGAGATCTCCTTTCCCCCTTCAAGATCCCACGTATCTCGGTTGTGACAATATTTACAACGCATTAAACAGCCTTGTAAAAAAAGAATAAAACGAATTCCCGGACCGTCCACCGTGCCGCAAGATTCGTAGGAATGGTATCGTGCTAAAACTGACATAATCTTCCTTATTTTAATTTAGTAAACTGTCGCTATTATATTGCAAATATTGTCTGAAATCACACCGCTTGTAATGGTTTAAAGCACTTTTTCCCATACCGCTTTTGGTAGTAGATAGACATCATTCTCGGCTCGTTCTCCTTCACCGACAATATGCCCGATTCCGCTTGCCATAACAGCGAGCGTTACGTCAAACGCATTTAAGCTATCGCCATAACCTGCGGTAAGGTTAAACATTGAACCGTCCGCCAACAGGTAAATAGTTTTACCATTTACGGTATAAGCATTGACATAAGGCATTGGCTCACTCATCGGGTATTGCTTTAAGAAAGCGACATCAATCTCTTCCGCCACATGCCCGACATTTAAGATAAACAGACCGGATTTCGCCTGAGCCAACATCTCGGCAGAGACCACATTTTTGGCACCTGTGGCAGTGGCGATCACGTCAGCTTCCTTAATGGCTTCGGATAGCGGTTGAACTTGCCAACCATCATATTGGGCTTTCAGTGCTCTAGCTTTATCCAATTCTGCGATAATTACTTGCCCGCCATAAGCTTTGGCAGAATGCGCAACGCCTTGCCCTACCAAACCGTAGCCGATAACCACCACTTTTTTCTCATGTAACGTTAAATGAGTTGTTTGGAAGAAGGTGTGCCAAGCCGTTAAACCGACCATATGACGATTATGCAAACCTTCTTTAACCGGCAGATCGTCCCAGTTAAAAATCGGATAATGCGGTTTTAAACCGTTTAAACGATTGACGCCGGAGCCAGTCGCTTCCAAGCCGGCTTTGATACTGGTTTGCAGATTTTTTTGATGAATCAACGTGGTTAAATCCGCTCCCATTTCACATAAATGGGTTGGGTTCCATGCAACAGCCTCTTCAAAACTTTGCTGCCAATCTGTATGGCTCATATTACGCCATGCTTTAGCTTCAGCACCATGTTGAACTAAATAAGCCACCACATCATCTTGTACCGTAGTCGGATTACAAGTCGTTAAAAATACCTTTGCACCTTTGTCTAATAACCCTTTTACAATCGGAGTCATTTTGAGATCAAGATGCATATTACAAGCCAAACGTACATGGGAAAGGTCAGGTAAAGAGGCAATGACTTTACGTGTTCTTGGCATATGTAATGTTGCCCATGCAAGTTCGGCAGAGAAATTTTGATACATGTCGACTCCTTTGTACTGTCGGTTGTTCAGTTATTGTTTGAATGAAAGATAAAACGGTTAAAACTAACTTTCGGGATGAGAAATAGGCGGAAAGCCGCCCAATGCTTTCAGTTTATTAACCATGGTACAAAACAGCTCGGCAGTGCGTTCCGTATCGTACAATGCAGAATGGGCTTGTTTGCCGTCAAAAGGAATTTGTGCTATTTGGCAGGCTTTGACTAAGACCGTTTGACCGTACATAAAACCGGCAAGGGTTGCGGTATCAAACATGGCAAAAGGGTGGAACGGATCTCTTTTGGCATTAATGCGTTTTATCGCCGCTTGTAGAAAAGCCTGATCAAAAGTGGCGTTATGAGCGACAATCACCGCACGTTGACAGCCGTGCGCTTTCACCGCTTTGCGTACCATTTTAAACATCTCGGTAATGGCAACATCTTCCGGCACAGCACCACGCTCAGCATTATCTATATCAATTCCATTTACTTTTAATGCTTCTGGATTGATATTAGCACCTTCAAAAGGTTTAACGTGGCGATGAAATTTTTCATCTAAATGCAAATAGCCGTCGTCGCCCATTTTCAGCGTAATCGCTGCAATTTCTAACAATGCGTCCGTTTGGGCATTTAGTCCGCCGGTTTCAACATCAATCACAACGGGAAGATAGCCACGAAAGCGATTTTTCAACAGATTGTAGTTCGTCGGTTGTTCCGTTTCAGCCATTAACCTAACGCCTTTTGTGCATCTTTGTTTGCGATAAATTCGATTTTGTAACCGTCAGGATCTTCCACGAACGCAATCACCGTTTTGCCTCCTAACACAGGACCGGCTTCACGAGTGACTTTTCCGCCTGCTTGGCGAACGGCTTCCACGGTTGCGTAAATATCATCTACGCCGATAGCGATGTGTCCGTAGGCGGTGCCTAATTCATAGCTTTCAACTCCCCAGTTATAAGTCAACTCAAGCACGGCACTTTCGCTTTCATCCGCATAGCCTAAAAATGCAAGAGTATATTTATATTGCTCATTTTCACTGGTACGTAATAGGCGCATGCCAAGCACTTCGGTATAAAATTTGATTGAGCGTTCTAGGTTTCCTACGCGTAACATGGTGTGTAAAATTCGCATCGTAAAGCTCCTTAAAAATAAAAAAGTGCCGGTATTATGGCATATTCTTACTCTAAAATCATTTTGGAATTTGAAGCACTCCGTTCCCGTTATGGTGTTCGTTTATAACGATGTGGTATGGTATTTAGAAGTAGATATACGGCACACGTTGAAAACGTGCGCCATCAACGGGTACCTATGGTGACATTTAAAAGCAGGGGATGAGTACCTGTGGGGAGTTGTAGATTGCGTTGATACCCGAAAGAATCAACGCAATTGGTCTGTTTAACGAATACCTAATTGGAAAATAATCACTTCCGCCTGACAGCTAAAGGTAAATACGGCATCCAGTTGATAACCGCCGTCTACCGCTTTAATTTCACTGCTAATTTGGCATTCGTCACTTTCAATGTCACGGGCTTTTTGCGTTAAGCGTTGGAGCGCCTGTTGCGCTTCTTCTTCCGTTGCATACACTTGGCTGACTTTAGCTTCGCGTTCGCTGTTATCAAGGATAGATCCTACATCAAAAGTATTACAACTGACACATTCTGTCGGTTTATCCGCTTGCATAATGACTCCTTATAAAATGAATTAAGTATAGTCACTTTAATCCTAAATCTGCTGTTAAGCAACCTTTTAGGCAAACGGATAGTGAAATAAGAAGCCCATCACATATGAGTTTCTTTCCATATTTGCAAAAAATCTAGAAAAAGCGACCGCTTGTCAGCCGTTAAGCCACTCTTGTAATGCAGGCAGGGCAAGCAGACGTTTTTGATAAGCACGCGATGTGTCACTCAAATATTGATGTAACCCGTATGTTTCCACTCGAAGAGCCACAGGTACGAAAAAAGCATCAACGGCAGTAAACTGCTCTGCGGCTAAATAAGCTCCGCCAAAACTGCTTAACCCTTGCTGCCAGAGCTCGTCTATCCGTTGTAACTCTTTTTCCAATTCTGTTGGAATATGGGTGAGTTGAATCCGATTAAGCGGGTCAAAATTACAGATAGAACGTAGCTGTTCAAAACCGGAATGCATTTCGGCACAAACCGATCGGCTCCAAGCGCGTGCAAATTTTTCTTCCGCCCATACTTGTGGGTAATCTTCGGCAATAAATTCAACAATCGCCAAACTATCCCAAATCACATTACCATTTACATTCAGCACCGGAATTTTGGAGGTCGGCGAAAAATTTTTAAACTGTGTGCGTTGTTCTGATAAATCATCCAAATAGCGTACGATTTTCTGCTCAAAAGGAATATTCAAGACTTTTAACAAAATCCATGGGCGTAGCGACCAAGAAGATTTCGGCGGGTTGATGTAAAGTTGATACATTATGCTTTTCCTTTCTGACCGAACAATTTCATCAGAGGCAAAACGATAAGGCACGCAATTGCACCAATCGCAACGCCAACCGCCAAATCAACAAGGCTGAGAAATGCGGCATCGATTTGTAATCCTTCGACGAAATGATGAATAAACGGTACGGTATGGGTGAAAATTCCACCGCCGACTAAAAACATTGCAATGGTTCCGATCACGGAAAGTGATTTCATAAACCACGGCATGACAAACAATAACGTTTTGCCGACCGTTTGATGAAATTCGTTTTTCTTTTGTAGCAACCATAAACCGATATCGTCCAGTTTAACAATCAACCCAACCAAGCCATACACAAACACCGTGATACCGATACCAATGGCGGATAGCGATAAAATTTTAGTCAGTGTCGGGGAGTTTTGTAAAACCCCAAGGGCGATAATGATAATTTCCGCAGAAAGAATAAAATCGGTACGCACCGCACCTTTGATTTTATCTGCTTCTGACACTACCTCCTGCGGTTCATTACTATCTGCTTTGTGTAAGAATTTATGCAGTAACTTTTCCACTCCTTCAAAACAGAGATAAGCGCCGCCAATCATTAATAAAGGATTAATCAACACAGGCAAGTAAATCGAGAGTAACAATGCAATCGGAATTAAGATCACTTTATTAATCAGTGAGCCTTTTGCCACCGCCCATACAATCGGTAATTCCCGTTCCGGTTTGATATCTTTACCGCTTACTTGATTGGCGTTTAAAGCCAAATCATCGCCGATCACGCCTGCGGTTTTCTTGGTTGCCGCTTTGGTCATCACAGACACATCGTCAAGCACTGATGCAATATCATCTAATAATGTAAATAACGAACTAAAAGCCATATTTTTTCCTTTCAATCATTATAAAGAAGCCCACAAATTGTGGGCTACAGACTGATGACAAACCATTCATAAATCAACGGAACTATGATGGCGCTCGTTTGTAACGAGTGCCTTTTGTCACATTTGATGATGTGTTTCAGCACACGTTAAAAACGTGCGCTATCGGAAGTCAATCACCACCGCTTAGATAACTTTATCAATAATCTGAAGCCCACAAATTGTGGGCTAAGTAAATTACACTAATATTGAGCCAATTTTTGTAATGTGTCAAAGGCTTTTCCCCCATCTAAATGAGCTTTTACTTTTTCAACATTGACTTTCAAATCCCGTTCACCGAACAAACGCATTAACATGGCAACATTCACAGCAACTGCATCAATATGAGCGGGTTCACCTTTTCCTTGCAATAAGGCAGTGATTTTTTCAGCATTTTCAGTAGGTTCACCGCCTTTTAATGCATCAAGGGAATGACGTTGAATGCCAAAATCTTCAGGGGTTAATGTGAAGTAGCGGATTTCTCCGTTTTCCACTTCAGCAACCTGTGTTTCTCCGTGAATTGCCACTTCGTCCAAACCTGAGCCGTGAACGACAATCGTATGCTGATGATTTAAGCTATTGACCGTTTCGGCGTAGGTTTTCAGTAATTCAGGGGCATAAACGCCGAGTAATTGATGTTTAGGACGAGCAGGGTTTGCCAATGGACCTAAAATATTAAAAAGCGTGCGAGTTTTTAATTCTTGGCGAACGGGAATGGCATATTTAAAGCCTTGGTGATATTGTGGTGCAAATAAAAAGCAGAGATTGATCTCATCAAGTGCTTGGCGAGCGGTATCGGCAGAAATCCCCACATTAATTCCTAATGCCGTTAATAGATCGCTTGCACCGGTTTTACTCGAAACGCTACGGCTACCGTGTTTAGCAATTTTCAGCCCCATACTTGCCGCAACAATGGCACTTGCCGTTGAAATGTTAATGGTATTAGCGCCATCGCCACCTGTGCCGACAATATCCGCAAAAGGATAGTTTGGTCTTGCAAAAGGTTGTGCATTTTCAAGGGTAGCCGTGACGGCTCCTGCGATTTCTTCAATGGTTTCGCCACGCAATTTTAAAGCGATAAGCATACCTGCTAACTGTTCGTTAGACAGTCGCCCCTGCATTAATTGTTGGAATAAACAATGGGATTCTGCTTGGGATAAGGTTTGGCGATTAAAGAGTTTTTCTAATAGTGATTCGTGTTGCATAAAAAATCCTTTAGAATTAAATAGTTACATCCTAAATAGTCCTTGATGGCGCACGTTTTCAACGTGTGCCAAGCGTATTTGTTCATATTCGGCACTCGTTACAAACCACAACTGTTCGAAACATTGTAAGATATTGATTTAATTAGATTAAATTGGGATTTTGTAAAGGTTTCTTTATCATTTGCAATTTATAAAATGCTTCAAAACCCTAACATAGACAATTAAATTTGAGATTTTTTATTATAATCTTCTCAAAAAGTCACAATTCCGAGTTATTTGTATATATTGGGAT
>JBGXMX010000107.1:0-18289 GCA_041809245.1 Glaesserella sp. | reverse complement strand
GTTCGACCAAGGCGCGAACGTCAGTTATATCGGGCCGAGCGGTTCACAGATCGGACATAAAGAGTCGATGAAAGATACCGCCCGCGTGTTGGGCAGAATGTATGACGGCATTCAATATCGCGGTTACGGTCAAGCGTTGGTTGAGATTTTAGCCGACTATTCGGGCGTACCGGTTTGGAACGGGTTAACCGATGAGTTTCATCCGACTCAAATTCTTGCCGATTTTCTGACGATGATCGAACATTCCGATAAGCCGTTGAATCAAATCAAATTAGCGTATTTAGGCGATGCCCGTAACAATATGGGGAACTCGTTTGTCGAAGGGGCGGCATTAATGGGCGTGGATCTGCGTTTAGTGGCGCCGAAACAATTTTTCCCTGAACAAGCATTATTGGACGAAGTGGCTGAAACGGCAGCCAAAACAGGGGCGAAGATTACTTGCACCGAAGATGTTGCTGCCGGCGTAAAAGACGTTGATTTCGTTTATACTGATGTTTGGGTTTCTATGGGCGAGCCGGAATCGGCTTGGGAAGCGCGTATTAATTTGATGAAACCGTATCAAGTCAATGCGGATCTGATGAAACTGACGGGCAATCCGAATGTGAAATTCCTGCACTGTTTACCGGCTTTCCATGACGATCAAACAACCGTCGGTAAAGAAATTGCGGCAAAATACGGCATGAACGGCTTAGAAGTGACTGATGAGGTGTTTGAATCTGATGCGTCTATTGTGTTTGATGAAGCGGAAAACCGTATGCACACGATTAAAGCGGTGATGGTAGCAACATTGGGTGACCAGTAGTAAACTTCTTTATGATAACTTCACTTCTGCATTAATCTTTTTAATGCAAGGCTGAGAAAAAATCACTATCTAACAGACTGAAAACTGCGTAAAATGGCGCAGTTTTTTATTTCGCAAACGATTACTTAATTTATAGGAGAATCCTTAAAATGTTAAGACGTGATATGAATATCGCAGATTACGATCCCGTATTATGGCAAGCAATTCAAGACGAAAACCGTCGTCAGGAAGAGCATATTGAGCTGATTGCTTCGGAAAACTATGCCAGCCCGCGTGTGATGGAAGCACAAGGTTCGCAATTCACCAACAAATATGCGGAAGGTTATCCGGGTAAACGCTATTACGGCGGCTGTGAATATGCCGATATCGTTGAACAATTGGCGATTGACCGTGCCAAAGAATTATTTGGTGCAGATTACGCAAACGTACAACCTCACTCAGGTTCACAAGCAAATGCGGCCGTTTATGGCGCATTATTGACGCCGGGCGACACGATTTTAGGGATGAGCCTTGCACACGGTGGCCACTTAACTCACGGTGCTTCAGTCAGTTTCTCAGGCAAAGTTTACCATGCAGAACAATACGGTATCACCGCTGAAGGGGTTATCGACTACGATGCACTTCGTCAACAAGCGCATGAAGTAAAACCAAAAATGATTGTCGGCGGTTTCTCTGCTTATTCTCAAATCGTTGACTGGGCAAAAATGCGTGAAATCGCAGATGAAGTCGGTGCTTATTTATTCGTTGATATGGCTCACGTTGCAGGCTTAATTGCAGCAGGCGTTTACCCAAGCCCGCTTCCGCATGCCCATGTTGTGACTACAACAACCCACAAAACATTAGCTGGTCCGCGTGGTGGTTTAATTCTTTCCAATGCGAAAGACGAAGAAATCTATAAGAAACTACAAAGTGCGGTATTCCCGCGTGAACAAGGCGGTCCATTAGTCCACATTATTGCAGCGAAAGCCGTTTGCTTTAAAGAAGCGTTAGAGCCTGAATACAAGGTTTACCAACAACAAGTGGTTAAAAATGCAAAAGCGATGGTGGAAGTCTTTAAACAACGTGGTTACAACGTTGTTTCAAATGGTACAGAAAACCACTTATTCTTAGTTGATTTAGTCAGCCACGGTTTAACCGGTAAAGCGGCTGATGCTGCACTTGGTCGTGCGAATATTACGGTCAACAAAAATGCCGTGCCGAACGATCCGCAAAAACCGTTTATCACATCAGGTATCCGTGTAGGTACACCAGCCGTAACTCGTCGTGGCTTTAAAGAAACAGAAGTCAAAGAGCTTGCAGGCTGGATGTGCGATGTGTTAGACAGCATCGGTAAAGAGAACGAAGCGGCAGTGATCGAAGCAACGAAATCTAAAGTACTCGAAATCTGCAAACGTTTACCGGTTTATCCGTAATCTCTACTGATTTGTCCCTAAAACCCCGCATTTGTCGGGGTTTTGTTTTGGATTCAGCATGCTCTATCTTTTACTTTATCTTATTTTTATCAATGGACTGAGTGCTTATATGATGTATGCGGATAAGCAGAGATCAATCCGCAAAACTTGGCGGGTTCCCGAATCAAATTTATTCTTTCTCTGTATATCCGGCGGATTTTTAGGTACTTACTTGGTGATGAAATATGCTCGTCATAAAACCAAACATTGGCAATTTAGCCTTGCCGTCATTTTTTCTTCAATGATTTGGCTTTTAATTTTGCCGGGTTTATATTGGTTTATACACAACGTTCATTAAGGAAATCTATGGCAACTTATATTATTGGTGATTTACACGGCTGTTTTGAGGAGTTTCAGCGCTTACTTGTTCAAGCGGAATTTAATCCTGAACAGGATGAGTTATGGCTCACCGGAGATCTGGTCGCACGAGGTGAAGATTCATTGGCTTGTTTGCGTTATGTGAAATCACTGGGGGACAAGGCAACGGTTGTATTAGGCAATCACGATTTACATCTCCTTGCAACCTTACAAGGGATTAAAGACGTTAAACCGAAGGATAAAGTCGATGCGATTTTTGAAGCGGAAGACCGTGAAGATTTGCAAAATTGGCTGAGAAACCGACCGCTTGTAGCCCAACATCCGCAACATAAATTTATCCTCGTGCACGCCGGAATTAGCCCCGAATGGGATTTATCCACCACATTTGCTTGTGCTAAAGAGGTGGAAGCGGTACTACAAAGCGATAAATTTAGTGATTTGTTAGCTCAAATGTATGCTAATACACCTGACCGCTGGAATGAGCATTTACAAGGAATCGAACGCCTACGCTATGCCATCAATGTTTTTACCCGCATGCGTTTTTGCTATGCAGATAATCGTCTTGATTTCGACTGTAAGCTACCTGCCGAAGAAGCACCCTCAGAACTGAAACCTTGGTTTGAACGGGGCAATCCGCTTTATTCACAATTGCCGATTATTTTCGGCCATTGGGCAAGTTTGATTGGCTACCGTACACCACCTGAGATCTACGCATTAGACACAGGCTGTGTTTGGGGTAATCATTTAACCATGCTACGTTGGGATGATAAGCGTGTTTTTACACAAAAACGACTAAAACTGGATTAAAAACAAGCATTTGATCTTTTGACTATTGCACCATTTAAGATTTTTCTTTAAAATCAGCCTCGTTTTTATGCGAATATAGCTCAGTTGGTTAGAGCACCACCTTGACATGGTGGGGGTCACTGGTTCGAGTCCAGCTATTCGCACCACTATTCCTATCGTTACTTAACGTAACTTATCGCAAAGCCCTTGATACACAACGTTTCAAGGGCTTTTTTGTATCTTTTGGCTATCGTTTTCTATCGTGTTTTTTCGTATTTGACCGCAAATTTTAGGAACACCGTGTAACCGCAAATTTTAGTAACCGTTTTAGTAACTGCGTGCTAATATCTTAAAAGTTGCGGTTACTAAAAACGTGGGAAAGCCTGACAATTAAGGCTTGCGAGATTTTATTTTTTCAATTACTAAAAATTTTGGCGGTTACTATGGGATTAATTGCCAAAATAAAAGAAGTAAATAATAAATCCTTACACCTTTTAACATTAGAAGTGGCATGAAAGCCCTGCTGAACACGAGAAAATGGATGCCAAGCGAGGCATCCATTAAATTAAAGAGCTGGTGTAATGACATCTAGTGAATCGTTGCGACTAGCATCGTCAACATAAAACTCACAACCGCAAGTAAAAAGTGTTTGAGTGAAAAGCGCTGTCCTTTTTTGAACGCACGTGTAGCAAACACAACATAAAGCACCAAGAAAAGCAATTTTGTAAGTATCCACGGATGAATGCCATACCCTACCATCACAAAAATTACAATCCCTGTTACAAGTAATAATGTATCAACCGCATGAGGTGCGATTTTTAAGAGGCGATATGCCCGCCAATCGACCATTTTGGCGGAAAGCACACCACGTAGTAGCAGTAAACCTAAGCTGATATAGGCTAAGGCAACGTGGGCAAAAAAGAGATTTTTAATCATGCCGGCTCCACAATTACAGATTTTAAATATTGAAAGATTTCACGATAATTTTTCGGCGGCTTATTGGCCTCTTTCTCTTTTTGTGCCGCACGAATCAAATTACGCAAATGTTGGCGATCCAACTCCGGGTAATCGTCCAATAAAGGATTTAGCGCTACATCGCCTTGAGACACCAATTGATCCCGAATCAGCTCCAATTTATGTAATAACGCCAATTGTTGGTTATGACGATTTTCCACTTTATCTAAAGCTTCTTGGATCGGTGCCGGATCAACATTGCGCAATAATTTACCGATATACTGAATTTGTCGACGACGGGCTTCCAGCTTTAAACGTTGAGCCAATAAAATTGCCTCTCGGATATTGTCATCTAACGGAATTTTTTCCAAATGAGCAGCGTTCAGTGCAATTAAATTTGCCCCTAGCTGTTTTAAATGTTCGGCATCACGCTTGATTTCACTTTTACTGACCCAGATGATCTCTTCGTCTTCATCCGTCCAGTCAATTTCGTTGCGTTGTTTACGAGCCATAGGGTTTCCTCGAATAAATAAAAAGGTGGCTAGTGTAGCAGAATTTTGCAAAATTTTCCGAAAAACAGACCGCTTGTCTATGTTAAAATCCCAGCAAATTTTCAGACTAGGATTTTTCAATGAACAAGCAAGGCAAACCTTTTATTCTCCACTCTCCTTTCAAACCGTCGGGCGATCAGCCGACTGCGATTGCTAAATTAGTCGAGGGGTTGAATGATGGCTTGGCACATCAAACCTTGCTAGGTGTAACAGGGTCGGGCAAAACCTTTACGATTGCTAATGTGATTGCGACCTTAAACCGTCCGGCAATGGTGCTAGCCCCGAACAAAACCCTTGCGGCACAACTTTATGCTGAGATGAAAGCCTTTTTCCCTGAAAATGCGGTGGAGTATTTCGTTTCCTATTACGATTACTATCAGCCTGAAGCCTATGTGCCTGCCAGCGATACTTTTATTGAAAAAGATGCGTCTATCAATGAGCAGATCGAACAGATGCGACTGTCTGCCACCAAATCTTTTTTAGAAAGACGGGATACCATTGTAGTTGCGTCGGTGTCGGCAATTTACGGCTTGGGGGATGTTAATGCCTATATGCAGATGATGTTGCATCTGCAAGTGGGCGAAATGATCGACCAACGCAAAATTCTTTCTCGTCTTGCTGAATTGCAATACACTCGCAACGATCAAGCCTTTCAGCGTGCGACTTTCCGTGTGCGTGGCGAAGTGATTGATATTTTCCCTGCCGAGTCGGACGATGTCGCTTTACGTGTAGAGTTGTTTGATGATGAAATCGAAAACCTTTCTTTATTCGATCCGCTCACAGGGCATAGTTTAGGGCGTGTTCCCCGTTATACGATTTACCCGAAAACTCACTACGTTACGCCGAGAGAGCGGATTTTAGAGGCGATTGAGCAGATCAAAGAAGAACTTGCCGAGCGTCGAACTTACTTTATCAAAGAGAATAAATTGCTTGAAGAACAGCGGATCGCTCAGCGTACCCAGTTTGATATTGAGATGATGAATGAGTTGGGCTACTGTTCAGGCATTGAAAACTACTCACGTTATTTATCGGGTAGAAAAGAGGGCGAACCACCACCGACCTTGTTTGACTATATGCCGTCCGATGGCTTGCTGATTATTGATGAGTCCCATGTTACCGTGCCACAAATCGGCGGTATGTTTAGGGGCGACCGAGCAAGGAAGGAAACCTTAGTGCAATACGGTTTCCGCTTGCCGTCCGCTTTGGATAACCGTCCGTTGCGTTTTGAAGAGTTTGAACGCTTATCGCCACAGACAATCTATGTATCGGCAACCCCCGGACCTTACGAATTAGAGAAAAATCCGGATGTGATCGACCAAGTGGTTCGCCCGACGGGCTTATTAGATCCGATTATCGAAGTTCGCCCTGTGGCAACGCAAGTTGATGATTTGTTGTCAGAAATTCATAAACGTGTAGCAGTAGATGAACGAGTATTAGTCACCACACTGACCAAAAAAATGGCGGAAGATTTAACCGATTACCTAGACGAACACGGTGTGCGAGTGCGTTACCTACACAGCGACATCGACACAGTCGAGCGGGTCGAAATTATCCACGATTTACGAATGGGAATGTTTGATGTGTTAGTCGGGATCAACCTACTGCGAGAAGGTTTGGATATGCCCGAAGTGTCGCTCGTAGCAATTTTAGACGCCGACAAAGAAGGCTTTTTGCGTTCCGAACGTTCTTTAATCCAAACCATCGGACGTGCCGCCCGAAATCTCAACGGCAAAGCGATTTTATACGGCGACCGCATTACCAACTCAATGCAAAAAGCGATCACCGAAACCGAACGCCGCCGAGAGAAACAGCAAAAATACAACGAAGAACACGGCATTGTGCCACAAGCATTGAACAAAAAAGTCGGTGAGTTGTTGGATATTGGGCAGACAGATAAACCGAAACGCAGTAAAAAATCTGCAAAATCTAGCGATAATCAGACCGCTTACACGCCGAAATCTCGTAAAGAGTTAGAAAAAGAACTGAAAGCGCTTGAACAACAAATGCGAGATTTCGCTAAAGATCTTGAGTTTGAAAAAGCGGCGGCGGTGAGGGATAAGATTGGGGAATTGAAGGCGGTATTGCTAGAGATTTAGTATAAGCAATCAAATTTGTCATAAATCCAGCTGCTTATTTTGACATCAATACTTTATGGGCATATACTAAGGCATATGCTAAAATCTCATCAAAAGGAGATACAAAATGGAAAAAGTAGCACGTTTATTTAGAAATGGACGTAATCAAGCGGTGCGATTACCTGTTGAGTTTGAATTTGATGCAAAGCAAGTTTATGTCTTTAAGGAAGCAAATGGTGATGTTACGCTTTCAACACGTTCTCGTAGTCAGCAAAATTGGCAGAAAGTTTTTGAGTTATTGCCGATGCTTGAATGTGATGAACATTTTTTATCAGAAGAAGAGCGTAATCAAGAAATTGCAACACGAGATCCGTTCGAGGGCTTTTAGATGTATATGTTAGATACTAATACCGTGAGCTACTTCTTTAGACAAGAGCCGACCGTAGTTAAAAAGTTGCAACAGCTTAATCCTGAAATGGTTTGTATTTCATCAGTAACAGCCGCAGAATTATTTTATGGTGTAAAAAAGCGTAATAATCAGAAACTTTCTGACTTTTTAACAACTTTTTTATCTGCAATTACGGTGCTGGATTGGGATTATCAGGTAGCGGAAGTTTATGGGCAGTTACGGGCTGATATGGAACGAGAAGGAAAAATTATGGGCGTTCAAGATCAAATGATCGGCGCTCATGCCTTGGCAGCTGAATGTGTACTGGTTTCTAGTGATAAAGCCTTTCAATTAATACCTAATCTTGTGTTAGAGAACTGGTGGAAGTAATTGTAGTGCTAACTTGCCTGTAAATCTTAAAAAAATACTCAAATCTAAGGCTTGTTGATGTTTTGTGCTTATAAAATATACTATTTGTACCTAGCACGCAAAATGCGTACTAGGTTACGCATAGTTGAGTGGCTTTGCCACTCTAATTCTCAGCCCCAAAGGGGCTGAATTATGCGTAACCCGGTACGGCTTTGCCGTGCCGGGATATTAAACAAACAAATCTTGATGATTTTACACCCTCAAAACGTCAACACGCCCTAGTTTAATTTACGATATCATCTTAAATTAAACTAGATTTTTCTTTACTTACACTCCATTTTTTAGTTTAATTTACGATATTATCTTAAATTAAACTGACTTTTGATTATGAATTTCTACTCTCGTCAAATGAAACCGTTATTGCAAACGGTGATAAAACAGTTTCCTGCGGTGTTAATTACTGGTCCGAGACAAGTTGGGAAATCGACATTGTTGCAACATATTAGTGAGGATTATCAATATGTTACCTTTGATGATCCGATGCTGTTATCAATGGCTCGTAACGATCCAACTTTGTTTATGCTCAACCATTCGGGCAAGTTAATTTTGGACGAGGTGCAATATGTGCCTGAGCTGTTTTCAAGCCTAAAACTGGCGATTGATAAGCAAAAAACTGCAGGGCTTTATTTACTTTCTGGTTCTCAGGCGTTTGAGTTAATGCAAAATGTGACGGAGACGTTGGCGGGGCGAATTGCCGTGTTAAAACTGCAAGGTTTTTCGTTGCGTGAAATTCAGCGAATTGAGTTTTATCAACCTTTTGTCCCGAATTTGGATTATATTACCGCTCGTGAAAAACATTCACAACCCATTGAAAATATTTGGAAAATTATTCATCAAGGCTATATGCCCCGTCTGTATGAACAAGAGATGAACTGGGAAATTTATTATGCCTCTTATGTTTCCACCTATATTGAGCGAGATGTCCGCTCTTTAACGAATATCTCAAATATCAGTGACTTTACTCGCTTTATGGTCGCCATTGCGGCTCGTAGTGGTGAGCTGTTAAATTACAGCAATGTGGCACAAGAAGTCGGGGTGTCGGTGGATACGATCAAGCGTTGGACAACGATTTTAGAAACCTCAGGCATTATTTATTTACTGAAACCATACAGCAATAATCATTTAAAACGGGCAATTAAAACGCCGAAGGTTTATATGTTGGATACTGGCTTAATGGCGTGGTTGACAAAATGGCTTACGCCCGAAACCATTCAGCAAGGGGCAAAAAGCGGTCAGTTTTTTGAAACTTTTGTGGTCAGTGAAATTATTAAATCGTTCTATAATAGCGGTATTGAACCACCTCTGTATTTTTATCGAGATACCAATCAAAAAGAGATCGATTTATTGATTGAATACAACAGAACAATCTACCCCGTAGAAATCAAAACCACCGCAAGCCCCGATAAGAAAATGGTAAAAGCCTTTGGCATTTTGAAAGATAATTTGCCTGAAGAAGAAATCAAAATCGGCAATGGTGTAATTATCAACCAGTATCCTCAGAAATTATGGTTAGCTACAGATTTAGTCGCTTTACCAGTGTGGATGATTTGATTATTAACCCTCATTTCTTTAAAATTTTACAAATTAGTGATAAGTATGATTGAAAAATCTCATAAAATACTTATCCTTATCGACGGAATTTTCTATACAACAATGAACTTCAAAAGGAGTAACTTATGGCATTAGGTTGGTACGAACTTAAATTAGCAAAAGACGGACAATTTATGTTCAACTTAAAAGCGGCGAACAGCCAAGTGATTTTGACCAGTGAGCTTTATAAATCCCGTGCGGCGGCAGAAAATGGTATTGCTTCTGTACAAAAAAATGGGGTAGATGAGACTAAGTTTGAGATGAAAACGACAAAAAGTGATCAACCGTATTTTATCTTAAAAGCGGGTAACCATCAGGAGATTGGTCGTAGCGAGTATTATTCTTCAAACGCAGCAGCGCAGAACGGTATTAAATCCGTGATCAACAATGCGCCGACGACGGTCATTAAAGACAAAACTACGGAAGCGTAATTGAAAAAGGCAACACGTAAATATTGCCTTTTTTGCAAAAAATTGAGTAAAACAGAGCTCTTGAATCCCTCTTCATTCTCGCTGATTCCTGTATGCAGGGGTGAATTTGAAGAGGGGCTTGTGTTAGATTAAACCTGCTTTTTGTAATGCTGCCAATACGATAGGCTGTGCGCCTTCTGATAAGGTAGTAAGCGGCAGGCGTAAACAAGGCTCAGAGATTAATCCGAGTTTATAAGCCGCCCATTTAACCGGAATCGGATTGCCTTCAATAAATAAATTATTGTGAAGATCCATTAAGCGGTTGTTGATTTCATAGGCTTCATCAAATTGACCGGCTAAAGCAAGTCGGCACATTTTCGCCATATCTGCGGCTGCGATGTTATTTGTCACGGAAATAACGCCTTGTCCGCCTAATTTCATGGATTCCAGCCCGGTTGCATCATCGCCGCTTAAGAAAATAAAATCTTCGCCTGCATATTTTTTGATAAGCGGTAAACGACTGAGATCACCGGTTGCTTCTTTCACCGCAACGATATTTGGAATTTCAGCAAGACGACCGATAGTTTCAGGTTTTAAGTCGCTACCGGTACGCCCCGGTACATTGTAAAGAATTTGCGGTAAGTCGGTGCATTCTGCAATCGCTTTATAGTGTTGATACATACCTTCTTGTGTCGGTTTATTGTAATACGGTACAACACTTAAACAGCCGACCACACCGCTGTCAGCCAGTAATTTCGTCATAACGATGGCTTCGCTGGTAGCATTTGAGCCAGTGCCTGCGATAACAGGAATGCGACCTGCTGCAAATTCAACGGTTTTCTTAATTACTTTTACGTTTTCATCAATGCTTAAAGTGCTGCACTCGCCTGTGGTGCCGACGGAAACGATCGCATCAGTTCCCGCTTGAATGTGGTATTCCACTAATTTTTTTAAATCATCAAAATTAATTTCCCCATGACTCATTGGGGTAATCAGAGCAACGATACTGCCTGAAAAGAGTGGTTTTGCCATATTTATCTCCTGTATATTTCTTATGGGTAAAACGTAGATAGAGTGCAGAATTACAGCAAAATATGCAAGTATTTTCCCGAGAATTTTGCAAAAATTTTACTCAAATGGAGCGCTTACTCGATTCCTTTTTGGTAAGACATCATCACAAGTGTACGCCATTTCTCTTTACCTTGTTCGTCTTTCCCCATATTGGCAATATGCGGAAAACGTCCCCAACACTCAAATTGGTGTTTTTGCATTAAGTTCAGACTCACTTGGTTCAGTTCAAACACATATGCCATTAGGGTATGAATACCGTGGTCGAGCATACAATTTTGCATAAATTGAATAATTTGTGAGCCGTAGCCTTTACCTTTTGCTTGGTTATCCAAATAAATGCTGATTTCAGAGGTGTGAACAAAAGCCGGGCGTTCATAAAACGGTGAGAAACTAAACCAACCGGCGATGCCTTGTGTATCTTCAACCACCCAAATAGGGTACTTTTCACTGTCGAGATGAAATTCAAACCATGCTTTTCGGTTTTCTGTGGTAGCCGGAAAAAGATCAGCGGTGATTTGGTGCGTTGGAATCGCTTGATTATAAATATCTAAAATAGTTTGAAAATCTGTGGGTACGGCTTTACGGATCTGCATAACATTCCTTAGAGATCGATTAATCGGGTTAATGTGGCGGCAATGCTGTCTTCGTTATGGGAACCGATGGTTAATTTCGCACTTTGTTGAACTTCAAGCTCCGATTCTCCCATTGCAATTCCCATCCCGACCAGCTTGAGCATACTGATGTCATTAAAATTATCGCCAAAGGCAATGACGTTTTGCGGATCAATCCGTTCCAGCTTCAGTAATTCGGCAAGGCAAGCGCCTTTGCTGTTTCCGGTACGGGTAATATCGACACGATCGACCCAAGACCATTCGGGGCTGAATTGATCAAGCGGTAACTTTTTCACAAAATTTTGCATTTTAACAAGATCAGGATCGCTAATCAGTACTTTCCAAATTGTTGTGCCGTTATCAATAAACTGCTGATAATTATCGACTTGATATACATTGGGGCGAACCTCTTCAGGGCAAGATGCGACCCATGTTAAAAACTTACTGAAATGGGCATTGAGTTTTTCATAAGTCATTGCATCACGGGTATAAACGGCAACATGAATACCTTCCGCTTTGGCGGAGTCTATTAAAAATTGCGCTTGTTCACCGCTTAAGGCATTGCCGGTTAGGACTTTGTCTTGTTTAAAATCGTAAAGATAAGTACCGTTACAGCAAACCACAGGTGTGTCTAACGCTAATTGCGCATAATAAGGACGTACGGCTGTGTGGTGGCGTCCTGTCACAATAAACACTTTAAGCCCTTTGGCTCGAGCTTGTTGGATCGCACGTTTACTGGATTCAAGAATAGTGGCTTGGCTGGATAAAAGAGTGCCGTCAAGATCGAAGGCGATTGCTTGGTAAGACATGGTATTCTCCAAATGTAAAAAAGGGTGAAAATCACCCTTTCAGACCGATGACAAACTATCTATAAATTCATTGAACAATGATGGCGCTCGTTTGTAACGAGTGTCTTTTGTCACATTTGATGATATTTTTCAGCACACGTTAAAAACGTGCGCTATCAGAAGTCAATAACCACTTTTAGATAACTTTATCAATCATCAAATCAGTAAATTATTGACCGTTATATTGTGGTGTTTGGTAAAGCGGCGCCGGCCCGTTTGAACCTGCGGCTACGCCACCGTTGGCCATAATTTCAACTCGACGGTTTGGATGTAAGCAATCGCGTAATGCCTGACCTGATTCATTGTTACAAGCTTTTACTTGGTTTGCTTTGCCATAACCGACCGCTTCAATCGTTACATTGACACCCTGTGCGATCAAACGCGCTTTAGCCGTCTCGGCACGACGTTGTGACAGGTCAAGATTATATTGTTCGGAACCTAAACGGTCGGTATAACCTGCAACTTTCACTTGTTGCGCTTTTGTGGTTTTTAATTGTGTTGCCACGTTGTCAATGATTTCTTTGCCTTTTGCGGTTAAGGTATCTTTATCAAAATCAAATAATAAGTCGCTGCTTAAGTTAAATGATGAGTTGCCGTTACAGCCGTTCGGGTACCAAAAGAAGCTTTGCGCATTCATATTTTTGTCGAATAACACTTTGTATTGACAGATTTTGTGAACACCGTTTTCACGGTAGTTAAACACATAATCCCATTCACGAACGCCATAAAACCCTTCTTCAAAATGCGGACGACCAATCAAATTATAGAGCTGATCTTTATTCATACCACGCTCGATTTGGCGAACGTTTTCCCAGTTCGGCCAAGACCCGAATTGAGAGCCGTCGTGATTGAATTTAGATTCGGAAATTTTCGGGAAGATCGGATTATCTGTAGTACCTTCGTCAGAAACATTGCTTAAGTTACCGCAAGCCGAGATAGCAAGCGCAACACCGGATAGTAAAAATCCACGGAAAAGAATTGTTTTAGTCATAGCTAATTCCTTACATTTTTAAAAATACGATTCGGCTATGGCACCGAATCAAAAGCGGGCAATTGTACAATACAAAAAGAATTTGTTCTATAGGTTCGTTTAGTTTTCAATCTGTAAATGTTCGACAAATAACTGCAAGTTTTGATTACCACGGAATAGGTTGACATCAAGTTTGTAGACGATTTTGGCCTGTTTGATTGAAAGATCGGGGAATCGACGCAGATCGACATTAAACCAAATAGCATCCAACAACATACCAAATTGATTTTCGATCATCAATTTTAAGTGTTTGCCTGCCAACAATCGCTGTTGTAATACTTTAAAGGTGCCTTCAAAAGTCGGTTCTGCAAAATTTTGTCCCCACGGGCCCGCTTGTCGAAGTAATTCAACCGTTTGTAAATTAAACTCGTGGGCTTGTAATTCACCGTCGGTATAGATAATACCTTGCAGCTGGTCGGGTGAGATAAATTGACGGATCGTTTCATCAAAACAGCGCTGAAATTGTTGGAAATGATCTTGATGAATCGTCAGCCCCGCAGCCATGGCATGTCCGCCGAATTTGACGAGCAGGTGAGGGTGTAGGCTATCAATCCGTTCAAGCAGATCACGCATATGTAAGCCGGCGATGGATCTTGCCGAGCCACGCAAAAATGCACTCTCATCACTCTCTTGCGCAAATGCAATCACAGGACGGTGAAACTGATCTTTAATGCGGGAAGCCAATATCCCAATCACGCCTTGGTGCCAATCGGGTTGGTAAAGCACAATGCCGTGCGCTTGTTCTTGTTGCATTAATTGCGGTAATTTGGCGCATAGTGAAAGGGCTTCAGTTTTCATTTCCTGCTCAAACTCTTTACGGGTTTGGTTGAGAGAGTCTAATTCTAAAGCTAATTGACGGGCTTTTGTTTTATCTTCACACAACAGCAATTCGACCCCAAGGGACATATTTTCCAACCGTCCTGCCGCATTTAGCCGAGGCGCAATCGCAAAGCCGAGATCGCTGGCTTGTAAACTGCTCAGCTCACGATTTGCGACTTCCGCCAATGCTTGAATACCGACACGGCAAAAGCCGGAGCGAATGCGGTTAAGCCCTTGGTGAACGAGAATACGATTATTGTGATCGAGACTTACCACATCCGCAACGGTACCGAGTGCGACAAGATCTAATAGCTCCGCAATATTCGGTTCTTTGCCGACAAAAATCTGTAATTCCCGCATTTTGGCACGTAGCGCCATCATCACATAAAAGATCACCCCAACACCTGCAAGTGATTTAGACGGAAATTGACAATCGACAAGATTGGGATTAACCATCGCATCGGCTTCGGGAAGACGGTCGGCAGGAAGATGGTGATCGGTCACTAATACTTTGACGCCGTGAGATTTCAACAAGGTAATCCCCTCAAAAGACGAAATACCGTTATCGACGGTCAACACCATATCTGCCCCTTTTTCAAGCACGGTTTGGGCAACGCTTAAACTGAGTCCGTATCCTTGAGAAAAACGATCGGGAATTAAATAATCAAGCCGGGTAAAGCCGAATTGTTGTAAGGCAAGAATGGCTAATGCCGTACTGGTGGCGCCATCAGCATCAAAGTCACCGACTACCATAATTTTGGCTTGTTGTCGGTAGGCTTGAATCAGTAAATCAACCGCTTTATCAATTTGATGAAGCTGTTTGGGATGATGAAGATGCTGTAAGGTTAAACTTAACTCTTTATCCGATTGAATACCGCGCGCTTGATAAATACGATTAAGCAACGGGTGATCGGATAAATGTTTGTCGGAAAGTTGAGGTCTTAGTTTAATCAGTTTATTCACAGTCATAGTATTTGATATTGAAATGAATCGCAGTGTATTACCACAAGCGCTCCGTTTTACGAAAAATTTTGCAAAAAAGTGATAATCCTTACAGGTTTAAAAAATGCCACCATTCGCCGGTTTCGGGTAGGCACTGAATTTGAATCTGCTGCTGTTGATAAATAAACGCAATTTGATAAGCGTGGAGATAAACCCGATCAGCGCTTTTGCCGCCATAAAGGTTATCGCCCAAAATCGGGCTGCCAAGACTTTTCATCGCCACTCTCAGTTGGTGTGTTTTACCTGTTTTAGGATGCAACACAACATGGCGCAAATGAGGCGCTAAGGAGACGGAGCTAAATTCGGTAATCGCAGGATTAGTTTGGCTGTGGCACAGTTTCCAAGCACCGTCACGGCTTTTTGCCATATCTCCGATAATTTTGCCTTGCTTCTTTTTCGGTTTGTCCGTAATCAGCGCCCAGTAAGTTTTTTGTATTTGGCGGGTGGCAAAAAGTTGGGACAAGGTTGCCGCAGCTTGTTTGTTTAAAGCCAGCATTAATAAACCGGAGGTGACTTTATCCAGCCGGTGAACCAACCAAACTTGTTCAACACCTAACTGTTTTGCAAATATTTCGGTAAAACCGACCGCTTGTTCATCTTTGTGTACGCTGATTCCTGCGGGTTTATTGATCACGACAAAATCGGTATGTCGATAACAAAGGGTAAAATTTGAGTGCATCTTTTGGTATACTTCAACAACATAGGACGCAGTAGCATACTCTATATTTATCAGGAAACAAAATGGCATTACATCTTTATTTAATTCGCCATGGGCGAACAGAGTGGAATAACCAAGGATTATTACAAGGATTGGGCGACTCACCGCTGGTGGAGGAAGGAATTTTAGGCGCAAAATTAACCGGCAAGGCGCTGCAACAGATTCCTTTTAGCGCATGTTATTCAAGTTTGCTTAAACGTGCGCAGGATACGGCGAACTATATTATCGGCGAGCGGGACATTCCGCACTTTCACCATGCAGGCTTAAATGAATTCTCATTTGGCTTATGGGAGGGCAAGCCTTCCGTCGAGCTGGCGGAACACCCTGAATATCAGCTGTTACGCACTCAGCCTCATTTATATCAAGCCATTGAAAGTCAGGGCGAAACGATTGAACAACTCTATTTGCGTTCAACCAAAGCATTAGCGCAGATTATTGAACGCCATCAAGCGGATGAAAATGTGTTGATCGTTTCCCACGGAATGACATTAACCTTATTAACAGCGGTGTTAAAAGGGCTTCATTGGCACCAATTTCGTGATCCGCATTTACACACTTTTGTGGCAAATACAGCGATCAATATCGCTAAAATTGAAGCGGGGAAAAGCGATCTCATCACATTTAATGATGTAAGCCATCTATAAAAAATCCCCATGAATAGCATTCATGGGGATTGAAAGATTATGACCACTGCGATCTTTTACGGCGGGGGAGTACGATAGGAATTAATAATCCCAGTAATAAACCCACGCCCAAGACGCTACCGCCGTAAATAAAATATTGAATCATAATTTCACGTGCTTCGGCGTCTTGCATAGTTTCGAGATCTCGATTCTTGTTTTTAAGAATGTTGATTTCACGTTTCAGCTGTGCGTTTTGATCAAGCAGATCACTACTTTGCTGTTCGGCTTGTTGAGTTCGACGCTGCATTTCTGCGGTACGTTGCTGCCAGTCGCTGTCAATTTTATTGAGTTTAAGGGTTAACTCTTGAACTTGTTGGTGCAGTTGTGGCGTTAACTCTTTAGAACTCGGGGTGGTGGTCAGTTCGCTGTTTAAAATCCATGCTTCGCGATTTTTACTGTCTCTAATTAAGGAATAACGCTCTTTACGCTCAATTAACGTCACTTTTTCTCCGGCTTGAATGGTTCCTGAAATTTTAAATTGGTCGCCCGGACCTTTGCGTAAATAAGTATTTAGGTTTTCTGTCACGTATTGTGTTTGTGCAGAAACGGGTAGGGCGGTTCCTAATAATAAACAAGCGATAAGAGATAAAATGCGTTTTGGCATAAATAGGCTTCCTGTAATTAAAAGATGAAAAAGAAAAGTGCGTTAGCCTCACATTTTTAAGACCGATAACAAACCATCCATAAATCAACTGAACAAGGATGGCGCTCGTTTGTAACGAGTGCCTTTTGTCACATGTGATGAGTGTATCAGCACACGTTAAAAACGTGCGCTATCGGCTGTTAATAACCACTCTTATAAATGCTTTGTCAATAATCTGAAAAGTGCGTTAGCCGCACTTTTCTTTGTTTTCATCCTACATTAGTGAAAAATAGCGTGCAAAATGTAGTAAATAATAATAGAGAATAATGCACCCGCAGGCAGTGTTACCATCCACGAGGCGACAATATTACGAATTACATTTAAGTTTAATGCTGCGATACCGCGGGCAAAACCGACACCTAATACAGCCCCTACTAAGGTTTGAGTCGTAGAAATCGGTAAGCCGGTACCTGAAGCCACCACAACCGTCATTGCGGTTGCAAATTCGGCAGAGAAGCCACGGCTTGGGGTTAAATCGGTAATACCGGTTCCGATTGTTCCCATTACTTTATAGCCCATTACCGCAAGACCGACAACGATACCCGTCGCACCTAACGGTAGAATCCACGGAGCTAAGGCTGATTTGGCTTGAATCACGCCGCCGCTTTCCACGATAGACACGACCGCCGATAAAGGCCCGATCGCATTGGCTACATCGTTTGAACCGTGGGCAAATGCCATAGAACAAGCAGTAAGCAACATTAAAATACTAAATACTTTTTCCACACCGCCGAAAGCGCCGCCTTGAATACGATTTGCAAAAGATTGACTACGGAAGTAGAAGAAACAAATCACGATAGAAACGAAAGAGATGGAAGAAGAAATAACGATCGTTTCTGTCATGGTTAAATGCAAACCAACGTGTTTTATGCCTTTGGTCATAGTCACAATGCTTAAAATAAAGGTGGTTAATCCCATGTAGAAGGGACCATATTTTTGCGCATTTTTCATCGGATTATCAGTATCGAAAATCAATTTTTGCGTACTGGTAAAAATAGCATAAGCGAGAATACCGGATACGACAGGGGTTACGAACCAACTTCCGACAATACAGGACAAGTCACCCCAGTGAACGGCTTCCGAACCTACAGTCACTAACGCAAAACCGAT